>DASSNZ010000266.1:0-11107 GCA_035701135.1 Verrucomicrobiia bacterium | reverse complement strand
ACAAGCCGCAGCGCGGATTCATAAAGCGCGCGCAGTTCCGTTTCGCCGGGTTCGTATCGCGCGAATTTCACGAGATCGCAGCGCGTCAGAAATTCACCGAGGCTTTCCTTCTGGTCCGGCAAAAGCCGGCTCGTGTTTTGAAGCTCGTGGAGAAATTCCTCCGTCGTCCGCTCCGGCGCGCGAAAATCAAATCGTTCCTCGAGATAAACGCGAAGCGTGTCGGAAACAGCGATGCAAAACGGTTTCGGTTCCGAAATCAACGCGAGCGCTTCCTGAAGTTTCTGCTTCGCGCGAATGTGCGCGGGAATCGGCGGCGGAACGGGAATATTTTCCTTTCGTTTTTTCAACAGCCGGACAAGGAAAAAAATAATTCCGATCAACGCCAGCGCGCCGAGCGTCCACCACAGCCATTCCCAGCCGCTCGGAATTTCCACCGGCGGTTTGATGTCGCGCAACGCATTCGTCGTCGCGGCCGGCGTTTGTAAAATCGGTTTGGAAAGACTTACATTTGTCATTTAACGACGCCCGAATGCTGAAAGCTTCTCAACCACGGATGCACACCGATGAACACGGATTGTGAAATTGCTAATGATGGTAGGGCGCGTCACTCCGTGCGCGTCGCTTTCGGATTTGCAATGCTGCGGCGCGCATGACGTGACGCGCCACGCCTTCCGATTGCTGGAGAAAACAATCGAAACGAAGCATTGGCATCGCCCTTTTTGCAAATTGCAAAATGAACGCAATCTCCCATCCGCTTCGGTCAAAAACCTTTTTTTATTTTTGCTGCTTTCCATAAAAATTTCGTAATGACACGGCATTTCGCCCGAGTATCAAACTTATCTTAACGCGTCAGCGCAACGCTCACGCACTGTTTGATTGCAGATTCCACGCATCCGTTCATTCGTGGCAAATGTTTCGTCCAGCCAAACAGCAACCCGAAAATTCGAATTCGGATTTTTTTCGGATTTCGCCCGTTCGGTTTTCGGATTTCTGTCTCATCCCCGCAACCTTCGCTTTTCGCGTGTTTCAAAAAATCGCGCCAGCGCAATCATGTAAGGCTGGTCCGTGCGCAACTGAATCGCGTCAATGCCCGCGGATCGAAACAGCCTCGCCACATCCGCTTGCGCCTTCGCCTGCCGTTCCGCGAACGCTTTTCGTTTCCGGGCGTCGCCGGTGCTGACTTCGACAATTTCTCCGGTTTCCGCGTCCTCCAAAACGAGATGGCCGAGCGCGGGCAATTCCAGTTCGTAAGGATCGGTGATCTGCACCGCCACGACATCATGACGCCGATTGGCCTGGCGCAACATCGTAAACGACGCCTGCGCGAGCGACTGGAGCAACATCAATTGCGGGCGCAAACGACGCGAAAGTGCTGTGGGCACCCTGCCCGCGGGTGTGCCTTTGGTTCGTTTTTCCGGCGAGACGCCGAAAGCACTTTGCGCGGGCGAGCCAATGAAATCGGAAATTACGACCGCAATGGCTTTGTGCGGCGTGACGCGCAAAAGAAACTGCAATGCTTCGTTCAAATCCGTTCCGCGCCGGTTTGGTTCGTAAAATAATACTTCGCGGATGACGCGCAAAACATGGCTGCGTCCTTTGCGCGGCGGAATGAATTTCTCAACCGTGTCGCTGAAAAGAATCAGGCCGACTTTGTCGTTGTTGCGAATGGCGGAAAAGGCCAGCACGGACGCAATTTCGGCGGCGAGTTCCCGCTTGGATTGTTCGCGCGAGCCGAACAAACCCGACGCGCTCACGTCCACGACGAGCATGAGCGTGAGTTCGCGTTCCTCGACGAATTTTTTCACGAACGGATGATTCATCCGCGCCGTGACATTCCAATCAATTGTGCGGACTTCATCGCCCGGCTGGTATTCGCGAACTTCCTCGAAGTTCATGCCCTGCCCTTTGAACACCGAGTGATACGCGCCCGCCAGCGACTCGCTGACGAGACGGCTCGTGCGCAGTTCGATCTGTCTGATTTTTTTGAGAATTTCGCGGGGGATCATGCGCTTGCAAAATGTTTTTGGCCAATTAAGTTTAATGCCATGAGTGCGACAGAATTATTCAACGCGGCAAAAGCCCTCCCACTTGCCGAACGGATTGAATTGGCGCAAAAACTTAACGACGATCTCATTGACGAAGGATTTGACCCCGATTTGACGCCTGAACAAACTGCTGAATTGGATCGTCGGCTTGCTGAATTTGAAAAAAATCCATACGAAGGAATTCCGTGGGAGCAAGTCGAAGCCGATCTCAACAAACGCTTCGGCTGGCGATGAGCCTGCCAGTCATTTTCAAATCCGCTGCGCGCTTTGAATTCGATAAGGCTGTTTCCTGGTATGAAAATGCGCAGACCGGCCTTGGCGAAGAATTCAAATTGGAAGTAAAATCTGCGCTTAAGCGTGCATTGGCCAATCCTGAACTTTTTCAAAAAGTTCGTGGTAGCGCGCAAAAAATTCGTCTCCGTCGGTTCAAAAGCTACGTGATTTATTTCGCAATTAAGGACAGTATTTTTTCGGTCATTGCCATTTTTCACGGCGCGCGGAATCCGGCGGAACTGCGCCGGCGGCTGAAATGAAAAAGCCGCGAGCGAATCGGTCACGATGCGGTTCGTCCACAACTCGATCTGTCGAATTTTTTTAAGAATTTCCTGGGGAATCATCTATAAACTTCCTTCAGGCTGTGACCTCTGGGGATGAAACTTCTTTTGCGCGGTAATTGATTTGGACTGAGTGCGATAGTGAAGTTTTGAAGCGACTTCTTTTCCATCAATCTTTCCAACCCAATCCAAGTTCAAAATATCCACTAAGGCCCATCTTACTCGCTGCCCCTTATCGTTGCGGTAGTCCGTTTCATGGCTTTTCCCCAGCTTCAGAGCGCGTTTGAATGCATCAGTAAAATCCTTTGCGCGAAAAACCACAACCGACTCATCGAAATGGTTTTTCTTTCTTGGTCGCCCATCATCAACAAGGATGATGAAAAGCAGTCGTGCGCTGTAAAATTCCATGCTAATTGCAGTGCAGTTCAAATTTTCCTCACGGCACCGGCAGTTCATCAAAAATTTTCTGAATCACCGTTTCGCTGGTTTTTTCCTCGGCCTCGGCTTCGTAGGTAATCGCCACGCGGTGGCGCAGCACGTCCATGCCGATCGTTTTCACGTCCTGCGGCGTCACGTAACCGCGGCCTTTTAAAAACGCGTAGGCTTTCGCCGCAAGCGTCAGCGAAATCGTCGCGCGAGGCGAAGCGCCGAGCTGAATGAATTCTTTCACCGCGATCTTGTATTGTTCCGGATCGCGCGTGGCGCAGACGAGGTCCACAATGTAATCCTTCACCTTGTCATCCACATAAATGTCGTTGACGATTTTTCGCGCGTCCAAAATCTGCTGCGGATCCACCACGCCGCTGGTCGTTGGAGTGCCGGACGTTTTCGCCATCACATCCAGAATCTGCCGTTCCTCCGCGCGGGACGGATAACCAATTTTCAATTTCAACATGAAACGATCCACCTGCGCTTCGGGCAACGGATACGTGCCTTCCTGCTCGATCGGATTTTGCGTCGCCAAAACCAGAAACGGTTCTTCCAGTTTGAAAGTCTGTTCGCCGATCGTGACCTGTTTTTCCTGCATCGCTTCCAGCAGCGCGCTTTGCACTTTGGCCGGCGCGCGATTGATTTCATCCGCGAGAACGAGATTGGCGAAAATCGGTCCGCGCCGCGTCGTGAAGCCGCCGGATTGCGGATTGTAAATCTGCGTGCCGACCACATCGGCGGGCAGCATGTCCGGCGTGAATTGCAGGCGCGAAAATTTTACATTGAGACAATTCGACAGCGATTTGACGGAAAGCGTTTTCGCCAGCCCCGGCACGCCTTCGAGCAAGACGTGTCCGTTCGCCAGCAGACCGACGACCAGCCGCTCGACGAGATAAGTCTGGCCGACGATGACTTTCCCGAGTTCGTTGAAGAGCGGATGCACAAACGCTCCCGCTTCCCGCACTGCTTCGTTGATTGCATTGATTCCTGTATTCATGTTGAAAATTGTCCTGAATGGACACCGAAAATGCTCCGCCTGTTCAAGGGAAAAATTCCGAAATTCCGCCAAAACAGAAATCAACGAAGCGAACCGAACGAATGCAAAATCAAAATCGGTTTGCCGCTTTGCTCTTGTTTTCTCCGTTCGCTTCTGTTCACCGGATTCCTACGCCATGCCGCTTCGGGCATTGGAAATGTCCCGCGCGATTTGTTCTTTCAATTCCGCGAGCGAGGCGAATTTTTTTTCTTCGCGCAATTTGCCGCGAAAAAAAACCTCCAGCTCGCGCCCGTAAAGTTCGCCTGCAAAATCAAGCAAATGAATTTCGACGCGCAAGGACGGAGTTGGATTTTGAATCGTAGGACGAAAGCCGATATTCAGCACGGCCTGATGCGATTTCCCGTTTTCAATGACTCGCGCCGCGTAAACTCCGGCCGGCGGAAGGACAAGTTCAGAGGCATCCAGGTTCGCCGTTGGAAATCCAAGCTGATGCCCGAGGCGGTCGCCGGGAACGACAACACCCGTCAGCGAGTAAGCTCTGCCTAACATTTGGCCGGCGAGATCAAAATTTCCGTTTTGAATCGCTTCGCGAACGCGCGTGCTGCTGATGATTTTCCCGCCGAGCGAAACGGCGGCCATTCCATGGACGGTAAAACCCAGCTCGCGCCCGAGTTGTTCCAGCAACGCGACATTGCCTTTTCGTTTGTGGCCGAAAGTAAAATTCGCGCCGACGCAAATGGTTTGAATGCGTCCGGGATCAGCGGCCAGCGCGCGAATAAATTGCTCGCCGGTCTGCCGGCTGAACGGCTTGTCGAAATGAATCAGCAACAGGGAATCCGCGCCCAGCGATTCAATGGCGCGCAATTTGTGCGGCAATGAATAAATCAATTTCGGCGCGCGCTCCGGCGCGACGATTTTGGCCGGATGAGAATCAAACGTAATGACAAGCGCGATGGCATCGTGCTGGCGCGCGTCGGCGATGGTTTGCCGGATGATTTGTTGATGCCCGAGATGGACGCCGTCGAAAAAACCGATGGCCAGGCAGACTTTGCGGCCTTGCGGATTCAGTTCTTCGGCGGCGCGAATAATATTCACGGAAAAGTGGTTAAATCGGTTGAATCCGTTAAACAAGTTAAATGAGAACCCGCGTAAAATCGCTGCGCGATCTGTTGATTGACTGATTTGGCCATTTAACGAATTGCCCGTTTTCAGCCCGCCGCCAATTTCAGAAACGGAATCACGCGTTTCGCCAATTCGGACGGCGTGAGCTTCAAAATTTCGTCGAGCGGCGCGGCCTGCGCGACATCGAATTTCCCGGAAGTCACGCGGCGCAACGTGGACAAGTGCGCGCCGCAGCCGATTTTTTTTCCGAGTTCATGCGCGACGGTGCGGACGTAAGTTCCCTTCGTGCAGGCGAGCCGAAATTTTCCAACGGGTTCTTCGTAGCTGGTAAAGCGAAACGTGTAGATGTGAATCAATCTCGGTTCGCGCGGCACCTCGATGCCTTTGCGCGCGAGTTTGTAAAGCGGCACGCCGGCTTTTTTTATCGCGGAAACCATTGGCGGCGTTTGCATCTGGTCGCCCACGAATTCATCGGCGGTCTGGTTCAATTCTTCCAGCGTGAGCAAAGGCACGGGAAGCGAACCGGTCAGTTCGCCTTCGGAATCGTAGCTGTCGGTCGCCTCGCCGAATTTGATTGTCCCCTCGTAAACTTTGTCGTCGGACATCAATCGCTCCGAAAGCTTTGTCGCGCGTCCTGACACAATGATCAAAAGTCCCGTCGCGTTCGGATCCAACGTGCCGCAGTGCCCGACTTTTTTGATTCCAAATTTCCGGCGAATCGCGTCCACGACATCGTGCGAAGTCGGGCCGGAGGGTTTATCAACGAGAAGCGCGCCGTCGAGCGCGGAGAATTCTTGCATGGGATTACTTTGCGGCGTCGAGCGCTTTTTTCACCGCGCCGATGACTTTTCTCTGGACGGAAAGATGTTCGCCGGGAATGCGCGCGCCGGCCGCGGCTTTGTGCCCGCCGCCGCCGAAAAGCGCGGCGATTTCGTTCACGTTCACTTTATCGGTTTTCGAGCGCAGACTGATGCGCGTAAAACCGGGTTCGATTTCCTCGAACACGCACGCGATAACGACGGGTTCGATGGCGCGAATGTGATCAATGAGGCCTTCGGTGTCCGCGCTTTCCGCGCCGGTGCGGGCGAAGTCGGATTTCTTCAGCCAGAAATACGCGATCTGGTTCTGATGCGTGAGCCGGAAATTGGTGTAAACATGTTTCAACAGCCGCGCGCGGGAGAGCGGATAGGATTGATAAACTTCGTTGCAGATTTTCGCGAGATTCGCGCCGCGCGTGACCAGTTCCGCGCCGACGTGAAATGTTGCGGGCCGCGTCGTCGGATATTGAAACGAGCCGGTGTCGGTGGAAACGGCGGTGAACAGGCAATCGGCAATCGGTTTGGTAATCGGCCATTTCGCGATTTTCAGAAGGCGGAAAATCAATTCACCGGTGGAAGGTTCGCGCGGCGAAACCCAGTTCAAATCCGCGTATCGCGTGTTGCTGGCGTGATGATCAATATTGATGAAACAATTGCGGTCGGACACGGACGCGCCGACAACTCCAAGCCGCTCGAAGCTCGCGCAATCGGTCGCGATGACGCAATCGAATTTCTGGCCGCTCTTCGGTTTTTGAAAAAGATGGTCCGGATCGAGGAACGCGTATTTCTGCGGCATCTCGTCTTCGTTCCACACCGCGACTTTTTTTTTCTCCGCCTTGAGCGCGAGCGCGAGACCGAGTTGCGAGCCGACGCAATCGCCGTCGGGCCGGACATGGCCGACAATGCAAAAGCTTTCGCTTCTGCGAATGACATCAATGATTCGGTCAATGACTTTAGCGTGCGTCTTCATCAAAAATTTACCGGAAAGACAGAAATCGGCCGCGCGATTTTTTCGGAATTCCGGAAACCGGCGTTCCGGCGTTCTATTCCGTCGGCGGCCGGTCGTCCTCTTCAATCTCGTCCATGATCTGGAGCACCCGATTTCCACGAACCACCGAATCATCGAGCACGAAGCGAAGCCTGGGCGTGTATTTCAAAACCACCGAACGCGCCATCATGTCCTGAATGCGCAGCCGATGTTGCTCCAGCAACGCGAAACCGCGTCGCTGCTGGTCCACGTTGCCAAGAATGCTGGTGTAAACCGTCGCCGATTTCAAATCGCCCGCCACGTCCACGTCGTTCACCGTCACGAGCCCGGCCTCGGCGACCGGCAGTTCCTGGCGAATCGCCTCGCCGACGGCGCGTTTCAATAATTCGCGCACTCGTTGAATTCTGACGGACGGCATGTTAAACGCGTTAAAACGGTTAAATAAGCAATGCTGCGAGGACTATTCTCATTTAACCAATCACTGTTTCAAAGTTTTTGGGCGACCTTTTCCACGCTGTAACATTCGATGAAATCGCCGACCTGATATTCGGAAAAACCTTCGATCCGAATGCCGCATTCCATTCCGGCGCGCACCTCGTTGACTTCGTCCTGAAAACGGCGAAGCGATTGCGTGAGTCCCTCGTAAATGACTTCTCTGCGCCGGCGCACGCGGACTTTGCCTTTCGCGATGCGTCCGCTCGCGACCACGCAACCGGCGACCGGCGCGCCCTTGGACAATTCGAAAACTTTCCGGACTTCCGCGGAGCCAATGATTGTTTCCTTGAGAATCGGTTCGAGCAGACCGGCCATCGCCTCCTTCACCTGATCAATCAGTTCGTAAATGATCGCGTAAAGTTTGATCTGCACGCCTTCGTGCTTGGCTTTGTCCGCCACGCCGCTGTCCACGCGCGTATGAAAACCGAGAATAACGGCGTTGGACGCCGACGCCAGCGCCACGTCAGATTCGGTAATTGTTCCGACCGCGCTGTGAATGATTTCCAAAACGACTTTGTCGGATTCAATTTTCTTCAGCGCTTCGACAATCGCCTCGACGGAACCCTGCGTGTCCGCCTTGACAACGACCTTCAGCGTTTTGCCCTGCTGCGATTTCAACGTGGCAAAAAGATTTTCCAATGTCACTTTTCCGCGCGCCGCTTCCAGACCTTCCGCCTTGGCTTCCAGCGTTCGTTCCTCCGCCAGATCGCGCGCGGCGCGTTCGTCCTGCACGACGCTGAATTCCAAACCCGCTTCGGGAACGCCGTTCAGGCCTAACACTTTGACCGCGACGGAAGGGCCGGCTTCCTTGAGCCGCCTGGATTCCTCGTTGATCAACGCGCGGACGCGCCCATAAAATTGGCCGCAGATGATCACATCGCTCACGCGCAAAGTTCCTTTGCGGACCAGCACGGTTGCCGTCGGGCCGCCAAGCTCCAGTCCGGATTCAATCACGTTGCCTTTCGCGCGCCGGTTGGGATTCGCTTTTAACTCCAGCAAATCCGCCTGAAGCAAAATCATTTCAATCAACTTGTCCACGCCCTGCTTTGTCAGCGCGGAGACGTCCACGTAAATCGTGTCGCCGCCCCAATCGTCGGGAACCAATCCTTTGTCCTGCAATTGCTGGCGGACTTTGAGCGGATTCGCGTTCGGATGATCCACTTTGTTCACGGCCACCAGAATCGGCACATTCGCCGCTTTCGCGTGATTCAACGCTTCGAGCGTTTGCGGCATCACGCCGTCGTTGGCGGCGACGACGAGAACGACAATATCCGTGACGTTCGCGCCGCGGGCGCGCATGGAACTGAACGCAGCATGGCCGGGAGTGTCGAGAAAAGTGACCTGCGCCAGCTCGCCTTTCCGCTCCGGATGCGGAAATGAAATCGTGTAGGCGCCGATGTGCTGGGTGATTCCTCCCGCTTCACCCGCAACGACGTCGGATTTGCGAATTACGTCGAGCAATGTGGTTTTGCCATGGTCAACGTGACCCATAATCGTAACAACCGGCGCGCGAGGCTTCAGGTCCTCGGGTTTGTCTTCGATGTCGAGCTCGACTTTTTTGACCGGCGCATGGACAACGCCCGCGCCGCGTTCGCGCCTTTCAACTTCAAAGCGGACGCCGTATTTCGCGCAAACTTTCTGAGCCGTCGCTTCTTCAATGGACTGATTCACATTGGCGAACACGCCAACTTCCATCAAATCCGCGATGATCTTGAATGGCTTTTGCTTCAGTTGCTCGGCCAGTTCGCGAACGACAATTGGCGGTTTGATGACAATCACCTGCGCGTCGGACGGCAGGGAAATTTTCGGTTCGGGCGCTTTGCCTCCGGGGCCTTTTTGCGGGCCGGCTTGTTTGGAAGAAGTTTGCGCGCCGCGTCCACGATTATCGCCGCGATCGCCGCGCCTTTGAAATTCCGGACGACCCGATTCGCCGCGGCGTCCGGGCGAGGGCGGAAGTTTCACGCTGCCCACTTTGTCGCCAACTCTGGGCTTTTGCGGCAATTGAATGAAACCTACTTTTTCGCCAACCTTGGGTTCGGGCGGCGGCGCGGGCGCGGCGGGCGCCTGCGGTTCGGGTTCCGGCGCGACAACAGATTCGGGTTGCGGTTCCGCAATCGGGGATTCAGCAGGCGCGGCAATTTCCTGGACTGGTTCCGGCGCGGCGGCGGGCGGCGCTTCGACGGCTCCGTTCACAGCGGGTGTTTCCTGCGGAATAACTTGTTCCGGCTGAGGCGCGGTTTTCGGTTCTTCAGGCGGCGGCGCGGAAACAACAACGATGGGTTCGTTGACAACGGGCGGCGGAGCGACTTGCGGCGGCGGTTCGGGCGCGGCGATTTCCGGGTGCAGTTTGCGAAGTTGTTCTTCGAGATATTCGGCGGTGATTTTATCCAGCGAACTGGAGGCCACGCGCGCGGCGGCAATGCCCAGTTCTTTTGCCTTGGAGAGCACTTCTTTGTTCTCCAGGCCGAGCTTTTTTGAAATGTCGTAAATACGAACGGGCATAATCCTCTATCACTGCAGGCCGACTTCGCTCCCACTCGAGCAAGTTTTGCCTTAAAGCCGTCATAGGCTCTTAAATTAACACGTCAATGCCGACGCGCCAGCTTTAAGCCGGCAGCGCTGTCGAAATGTCTCCAACGCTCGCGATGTGAAGGATGGCGCAGCGCCTCACATTCGAGGCGAATCCTTCCGCATCCGGGTCCAGGCCGATTCAATCGCATTTCGAAGGACCCATGCGGCGTCGTGATTTTTAATTTCGTAACTGTTTCCATCCGTCATGCGAATGCGAAACGGCCGCAACGGTTTTTCTTCCATCCGTTCCCTGAGTCGTTGCGCGGTAAACATGATTCTTCAAATTACAATTTAATAATCACGGTCAGGCGGCATCAGCGGTATTTCCGCCCAGATCAATCTTTCTCCGCTCCGCTTCCGCGCGAGCCGAAGCGAGAACTGCGGCAGCCTGATCTCCGATCTGCGGAATGCCGGACAAATCATCCTCATCCGCCTGCAACAAATCTTCCAGCCGCGTCAAACCGGAATGAACCAACGCATCGGCCTGTTCGCGGGTAATTCCAGGAATCGCCGCGAGTTGTTCCACAGCTTCGGCGACTTTTTCTTCAAAACCTTTGGTGACGACCTGTTCGGCTTCAATATCCACCTGCCAGCCGGTCAGTTTTGAAGTCAACCGCGCGTTCTGCCCGCGTTTGCCAATGGCCAGCGAAAGCTGATCTTCGCTCGTGATGATTCGCGCGCGTTTGTGTTTTTCGTCAATCTCAAAAGTCTTCAATTTGGCCGGCGCGAGGGCATTGGTAATGAATTCCTTGATGTTCGACGACCAGCGGATGATGTCCACTTTTTCGTTGTTCAGTTCGCGAACGATATTTTTAACGCGCTGACCGCGCAGACCGACACATGCGCCGACGGGATCCACTTTTTCATCGCGCGTCCAGACCGCGAGCTTTGTGCGAAAACCCGGTTCGCGCGCAATGCCTTTGATTTCAATTGTGCCGTCGTTGATTTCCGAAACTTCCAGTTGGAACAGCTTGATGACAAATCGCGGGTCGGCTCGCGATAAAATAATTTCCGGTCCGTGAGCGCCTTGTTCGACGGCTTTGACGTAAGATCGAATGCGTTCGCCCGGCTGATATTCCTCGGTCGGA
>DASSNZ010000265.1:0-2754 GCA_035701135.1 Verrucomicrobiia bacterium | reverse complement strand
ACGCGGACCAGAAAATCAACGACGCCGCGCTCGCGTTGGTTGCGCTGGGTTTCAAACAGAATGAAGCGCATGAATCCGTTCGCGCGGCGCAGGCGATGCTCGGGGAAGAATCCACGGTGGAAATGTTGGTGCGCGCGTGTTTGAAGAAGGGCGCCTGATGGCGGAAACCGGCGCAAATCCGAAATCGCGCGTTCCGCGACGCGGCGGAATTATCGTTCCGCACAAGCCGACGAAGATTCAAAAATTTGTCGTGTGGCTGGTTTTTATTTTCATGCGGCTGGTGATGAAAACGCTGCGTTACAAGTGGAACGATTATGGAGGAATTTTCGGAAATCCTCCGCAAACGCCGGTGATATTTTGCATCTGGCATAATCGGCTGGCGCTTTCGATGGAGGCGTATCGCGTTTATCAGTTGTTGAATCACACGCCGGGAATGGCGGCAATGGTGAGCGCGAGCAAAGACGGCGGATTTCTTTCGGCGTTGCTGGAGCGTTTTCATGTCCAACCGGTGCGCGGCTCGTCGAGTCGCCGCGGACCTCAGGCATTGTTGGAACTCACGACGTGGGCGGATCGCGGTTATGATCTGGCGATTACGCCGGACGGGCCGCGCGGGCCGTGTTACGAGGTGCAGAGCGGCGTGATGGCTTTGGCGCAATTGACCGGACTGCCCATCATTCCATTTTCGTATCATGCAAAATGGAAAATCCGGTTGAAAAGCTGGGACCGATTTCAGATTCCTTTGCCGTTTTCAAAATGCGAAATGAACGCGGGCCATCCGATCCGTATTTCCCGCGATGCGTCGGACGAAGAACGCGAGGCGGCGCGGCGTGAATTGGAACGAGTGCTCGGCGATTTGACGAAGGACTGATTCCGAAGCCAATCCGGCGGGTCGGCGGTATTGGATGGATTATTGGATTATTGGATTATTGGATTATTGGGGAGATTCCTGCGGATTGCGGGATTTTCCCCGATTTTGCCGGACAGACGGGGTTTTAATTTTGCTTCAAAAAGCCTCATTTCCTGCTTGCAAGGATTGGGCGTGTGTGGTGGAGTCGTCAGCCGCGCGCGAGGTTTAATCCGTGTAACCCGTTGAAATGCAAGTCGCCCATGGTGGAAATGGGCGCGGGAAGATGTTTGGAAGCGGCCGTTTGATTTCGGGTGTTGTTAGTGTATGGTTTTGGGCGTCGGTCTTCCCGGTGTTTTTGCAGTCTTCAAACGCCTGCGCGGGAACCCCTGTGGGTCGCCGTGCGAGTCACCGCAGAATTTAATGAACCAAAATTGTTCGTAAGCGTCTGATAATTTTATGCTGAATCGAAAATCTAGTAAATCGCCGGGCGGCAAGGCCAAAGCCCATTCGCCCAACCAGGAGCGGGCTGAAAAAGTCCGTCCTGAACGCCGGCGTTTTGTCATTTCCTCCAAGGCCATTCATCACAACCGCCCGAAAGCCGAGGAAAAACATGAAGTCAAAAAGCATTCTCCGGTTCCGCAGAAGCCGTCCGTTCAGCCGATTCCAGCCGCCTCCGCGGCGTCATTGCAGCCGTCCGTTGATCTGACCGAAACGATCAAAACGCTCCTGCATCTTTCGCAGGAAAACGGCTACGTCACTTACGACGATATCAATGATGTTTTGCCGGACAATCTCAGCCCGGACGATCTGGATATTCTCTATACCAAACTTCGCGCGCTGGAAGTGGAAATTGTTGACCAGGCGGAAGTCGAGCGCGCAAAGCCCGCGCAACCGGAGGAAGCCGACGAGGATTCGCGGCTTGAAATTCTCGATGACCCGGTTCGCATGTACATGAACCAGATGGGCAAAGTCCCGCTTCTCACGCGCGAACAGGAAGTTGAAATTTGCAAGAAAATTGAAGACGCGGAAATCGAGATGAAACGCATCGTTTACAGTCTCGGATTCGCCGCGAAGGAACACATCGCCATCGCGGAAAAACTTTTGTCCGAGCCGCCCAAGGAACGTTTTGACCGCGTGATTGTGGACAAGCAGGTCGCCAATCGCGACCGGCATTTGCGCAACCTGCGTTTGCTCATCAAAAAAGTCCGCGCGATGGATTTGCAGGTGGACACGAAATTTCTCGCGTGGCGCAAAATCGCGGCGAAAAGCCGCCGCGAATCCGCGTTGAAGGATTTGCAGAAACTCGACAAAAAACTTCAGGCCACGTTCGGGAAATTTTTCTACAAACAACGCGTCATCGAGGAAATGATCGTCGTGGCCGGAAACGTTCACGAGAAATTCCAGGCCAGCCTGCGCCGCATTCAGGAACTGGAATCGTTGCATAAATCGAATACCCGCGCCGCCGAAATCGAAGCCGAACGCGCGAAAATTGCCACGCTGGAATTGTTTGTCCGCATGTCGCGCGAGGAATTTTACAAAGCATTCAATGATTTGAAACTCGCCGCCGACCGCGCCCAGCGCGCGAAAACGCACATGGCGGAAGCCAATTTGCGCCTCGTCGTTTCCGTCGCAAAAAAATACACCAATCGCGGCCAGTCATTCCTGGATTTGATTCAGGAAGGCAACATCGGTCTGATGAAAGGCGTCGAGAAATTTGAATATCGTCGCGGATACAAATTTTCGACTTACGCCATCTGGTGGATTCGCCAGGCGATCACTCGCTCCATTGCCGACCAGGCGCGCACCATTCGTATTCCGGTGCACATGATCGAAATCATGAACAAGCTGTGGCGCGCCCAGAAGCATCTGACCCAGGAACTGGGGCGCGAACCAACGCCGGAAGAACT
>DASSNZ010000264.1:0-2977 GCA_035701135.1 Verrucomicrobiia bacterium | reverse complement strand
GGCGTTCCCGTTCTGTTCGTGAAGGAACACGGATGGGACGCAACTCGTGTTGATGGCCATCGAGGAAACGGGAAAGCCGCACGCACAGTTCGCGGGCATCGAGCCGGTCGTTCTTGCGGCGTCGTTCCAGCGACAGACGCATCGGCGTGGTGATGATTGAACTCGCTCCGGCAGCAACGAGTTCTTCGTGCAAGGTGTAGCCGAAACCGCACGCCTCATACACCGTGTGGACGCGATGCCCTGCGGCGACTTTCTCCTTCACCCACTTGAGCAGTTGGGCGCGGGAAAACTTTTGCGCGGAAGCAATCGCGCCCTGATCGCACTGGATGGCCGTGACGATGTTCTTGAGGTCCACGTCCAGGCCGAGCTTGAACACGTGAAATTGAGGGTTGAAGGATTTATCAGAATCGTTAAGGTTCTGCCGATGTCCATGAAGGTTTTGGGTTTTATTCATAACTCCGAGTGTGCGCCCGTTCTGCCCACGCTCGCAAACCCTTCATGGCATCTAACCGCCGACCCGCGATTCAGTTTGGCGGGAAGCGTTGGGTTTGCCACACGTCAGTTCGGCGGTGCCTCAGCTTTTGTCCGTTAGGCGTAAAAGAAAATGAAACTGTCGTGGCGTGAGGCAGGAGAGGGTGACTTGAGTTTGCTCGCCGAGTGGAACCATGAACTCATCCGCGACGAGGGACACAGAAATCCGATGACTGTAGCCCATCTTTTGGCGCGCATGCGTGAGTGGCTGCGAGGCGAGTATCGTGCTGTACTGTTTACGTCTGAGGCCCCCGTCGGCTATGCGTTATTTCGAAGCCAGAGGGAGTTGATCTACCTGCGACAGTTCTTTGTGCGGCGTGACAGTCGCAGAATGGGCATTGGTCGCGCGGCATTCTCCCTCTTGCGGCACGAGATTTGGCCTCGGGACGTGCGACTCACAGTCGATGTTCTTTGCCAGAATCTGAGTGCCATCGCATTCTGGCGCAGCGTCGGGTATCGAGATTACAGCCTCACACTGGAGATCATGCCGTGAGGTCGAAAACGCCGAACAAGCAGATGCACCGAACCACGGCCCCGCGTGGCAGTTTCCACGCTATTGGTTTTTCGGGAGTTGGGATTGGCAGCCAAAGCCCGTTTCCGGCAGTGGTCGGTAATCTTGATTCGGTGGGTTAAATGAAACTCAATCGGCTTACAAAAGCTTTTTACATCATCGGAGCCGCGAGTCTCTTGTTCACGAGTGGTTGCGCTACTGCATTTGTGCGGCCGAAGAGCACAGTCGAGCCACGGCATGTATTTCCGGCGACCGCATTCGATGGCCAACTCTTCTGGCGTTCGGGAGTCCGGGGAGAGCCGTTGTTCGCCACGGCTGACCCCAAGGAGCGCCTTAATCCTGTGGCGAGGTTCGCCTGTGGTGTTGGCTGCATCTTTGATTTACCATTTTCCGTCGTGTTTGACACCATTTTGCTTCCGTTCGACTTGACGCGAGGTCGCACCGAGGACGCAACGACCTGTCCACTCAGTCAGTTCGCCTCTCCCGATAACTTTCTTTTTGGCGCTAATCGGATTTTTATTTCAAAAAATTAACCATTGCCACAAGGCGCGGCTCTGCTATTTTGCTGCACCCTTTTTCCGGATGGAAACAGGGGAACGGCCTTAAAATTCCGATGCTCGTGTGAGCGCGGCGGCCATAACAACACTGAAAACAATCCCGTTTTCCGCGGGATGATTCGCCAAAAATGGCGAATTTTTAACAAAGGAAAAATTGTGATTAGCATTGGCGTAAAGGAATTGCTCGAATCCGGCGTTCATTTCGGACACCAGACCAAACGGTGGAATCCAAAAATGAAGCCGTTCATCTTCGATGCCCGCAACGGCATCCACATCATTGACCTCAGCAAAACGCTCGGACAACTCGAAGCGGCGTGCGATTTTCTGGCGTCGAAAGTCTCGCGCGGCGAACGCGTCCTGTTCGTCGGCACGAAAAAACAGGCGCAACTGGCCATCAAGGAAACCGCGAAGGAATGCGGCCAGTTTTATGTCACCGAACGCTGGCTCGGCGGCACATTGACCAATTTCCAAACCATCAAACGCTCCATCGCGCGCCTCAAACAAATCGAGAAAATGGAGGCGGACGGCAGCATCAATAATTACGTGAAGCAGGAGCAATCCATGATTCGACGCGAGGCCGCGCGCCAGGTGAAATATTTTGACGGAATTCGCGGCATGGACAAATTCCCCGGCGTGATGTTCGTCGTGGACATCAAACGCGAGCACAATGCGATTGCCGAGGCACGACGTTTGAAGATTCCGGTTGTCGCAATCGTTGATACCAATTGCGATCCCGACCTTGTGGATTATCCGATTGCCGGAAACGACGACGCGATTCGTTCGGTTCGCATGATTCTCGCAACGGTCGCCCAGATGATTACCCGCGCCCGCGCCGAATACGAAGCGCGTTATGGCCGCCGCGGCAACGCGGAGGAATCCGCCCAGGCCGAACCGAAATTTGAATCCGCGCAGGCCGTGGAAGTCGCCGCCGGCGATGATCCGTCCACGCCCGAAAGCTCGCCGGAACAATAAAAAGTTTCGAGTTCGAAGTTTCGGGTTTCGTGAAATCCTGAATCCGAAACTTTTCTCAAAGATCAACTTTGGACATTAATTTTTATGGCTGAAATTACTCCTGCATTGGTGGGCAAACTGCGCGAAATGACCGGCGCGGGTTTGATGGATTGCAAAAAAGCACTGACCGAATCCAACGGCGACGTCGAGGGCGCGGTGGATATTCTCCGGAAAAAAGGCGCGGCGAGCGCGGCGAAAAAAGCGTCGCGCGAAGCCAGGGAAGGCATTATCGCCCAGCACATCGCTCCCGGCGGACGCCTCGGCGTTCTGGTGGAAGTGAATTGCGAGACCGATTTTGTCGCGCGCAACGAGACGTTCCGCGCGTTTGGCGATGAACTCGCCCGCAAACTCGCCGCCGATCCGAACG
>DASSNZ010000263.1:0-11473 GCA_035701135.1 Verrucomicrobiia bacterium | reverse complement strand
TGAACACGCGCTTCGATGTAAGGCTCCATCTGCGACGGCCCGATCCAGGTATTGTAATCCAGTTCGGCGGGCGGCGGCGTGACAGCCAAATCCCACGCGGCAGTTCCAGGAACAACCTGAGTCGGGCTGGTAATGTTTTCGTTGAGCGACGCCAGTTTCTTCAACAACGCCGGTTCCGTTCCCGCGAAATCGTGATATCCCGAAGGAAGCCCGACTTCAACACGGGTAACTGTTCCGATGAGTCCGTTACGAACAATTGCCGCCGCTTTGCGAAATGTGCGACCTGAACGCTGCCACGAGCCGGTCTGCCAGATGATATTATGTTTTTCCACGGCGCGAACGATGGACTGCTGTTCGGCAATCGTGTGCGCCAATGGTTTTTCGCTGTAACAATCTTTTCCGCGCCGCGCCGCGTCGGTCGCGACCAGTTCATGCCAATGATCCGGCACAGCAATCATCACGGCGTCAATGTCGTCGCGCGCGAGCAATTCGCGATAATCGTGGTAGGCCTTGCAATCCTTGTTTTGATAACGGTCGTTGATCGTGTCCACCGCATCCTGCAAATGGTTTTTGTCGAGATCGCAGGCGGCAATCACGCGGCAATCGTCAATGTGAAGAAAATTCTGAGTATTGCTCGGCCCCTGCATTCCCCAGCCAATGACGCCCATCGTAATTTTTCCGGACGCGCCGGGTTTTCGGGCGCGCGGCATCGCGCAGCCTGGCAGAACGGCGGGGAGAACAATCGCGGTTCCCGCGGCTTTCAGGAAGCGGCGGCGGTTCATCGGTCCAAGCGGGTTTTTATTTTGGGAATTGGTTTGCATAAAAATTAAACGGATCATTTTCCGATCATGGCCGTTCAAATTCATGCGGCCACTTTCATCGGGTTCAGATTGACTTTAATCATCGAGGGTTACAATTTCTTTCGGAATCGCTTATTGGCGGAATTTGAACAAATCAACTTCATGAAACATCCGGCAACTTTTCGCTCTCCAAAACAGTTGTTTCACGCCGACACCTGCGAGCCGCTGAAAAAAGCCGCCGAAGCTGGCGCCGTTCGCGTCGCGGCGCTGGGGCGCGGCACTTATCCCGGCGAACGATTGCCGAAAAATGATCTTCGCGAAATCTGCCTGCTGGGTTACTGGGACGCCGCGCGCGATCAGACGTGGGGATTGGACTGGCATCGCAATGAAGGTTTGGAATTGTCGTTCGTCGAGGCCGGGCAGGTGCCGTTCGCGATTGAAGGCGAACGCTCGTTTTTGCTGGAGCCGGGACATTTAACCATCACGCGCCCGTGGCAGCGGCATCGGGTCGGAAACCCGCGCGTGCCCGCGTCGCGTTATCATTGGCTGATTATTGATGTTGGCGTGCGCCGTCCGAACCAGTCCTGGTCGTGGCCGCCGTGGATGTTGTATCCGCGAAGAGGACTTCAACATCTGACGACGATGTTGCGCCAGAACGAGCAACCCGTCTGGCGCGCCGACGAGGAAATCGCCCGCTGTTATCGCAAGCTCGGCAAAGCCGCCGGACTCGGAGCGACCAATCCGGAAACCATTGCGCGCCTGAAAATTCTCATTAATGAACTCATTATTGCTCTGGCGGAAATGCTCGGGCGACGCAAGCCGCGTCTCGACGGAAGCCTTTCCAGCAGCGAGCGCGCGATCCGCCTTTTTTTAAAAGATTTGCCGGACCGATTGGACGAGCCGTGGACATTGGAATCCATGGCGGAAAATTGCGGGCTTGGCCGCAGTCGTTTCGCGGCTTATTGCCGTCAAATTACCAACGTCTCGCCGATGGAATATCTCACGCGATTGCGACTCGACGCCGCCAAACGTCTGCTTGAAAAAAATACGCAAACCAGCATTACCGACGCGGCGTTTGCGTGCGGTTTTCAGTCCAGCCAATATTTCGCGACGGTTTTCCGGCAACGCCTGGGTTGCTCGCCGCGTGAATGGAGACGGCAAATTTCCGTCGCGTGAGAAATTTATTGTTTAAAATCTGCCAATGGCTGTTGCCGAAAGATTTGGAATGACTTTCCGATAGCATCTCCGTTATCCAATCGAATTATGCCTAGACCCGTTACTCTCTTCACCGGCCAGTGGGCGGATTTGCCGCTCGCGGAACTCGCACCGCAAGTCAAAAAGATGGGCTATGACGGCGTGGAACTCGCCTGCTGGGGCGATCATTTCGAAGTGGACCGCGCGCTCAACCAACCGGATTACGTGAAGAAGAAATGGGCTTTGTTGCAAAAGCACGGCCTCAACTGTTATGCGATTTCCAATCACCTTGTCGGCCAGGCCGTGTGCGATCTGGTTGATGAACGGCATCAGGCAATTCTGCCTGCGGATATCTGGGGCGACGGCAAGCCGGAAGGCGTTCGCCAACGCGCGGCGGAGCGAATGAAAGACACGGCGCGCGCGGCCCGAAAGTTTTTCAACGCCAAACCGTCGCAACCCAAAACTCAAAACTCAAAACTCAAAACCGTTGATTTTCCCGCTGTCGTCAATGGTTTCACCGGCTCATCCATCTGGCATGCGATTTATGCATTTCCGCCGACGAGCCAGGAATTCTACGATCGCGGTTTCAAGGATTTCGCAAAACGCTGGCTGCCCATTCTCGACGTGTTCGAAAAAGAAAACGTCAACTTCGCGCTGGAAGTGCATCCGACCGAAATTGCGTTCGACATCGCATCTGCCAAACGCGCGCTCGAAGCGGTGAAGCATCACAAGCGTTTCGGGTTCAATTATGATCCGTCGCATCTGGGCTATCAGGGTGTTTGTTACGTGAAGTTCATTCGCGAATTCGCAGATCGCATTTTTCACGCGCACATGAAGGACGCGTGGTGGGGGCATGGCGACAAGACGGTGGGCGTTTTCGGTGGGCACACGGATTTCACCGATCCGCGTCGTTATTGGGATTTTCGTTCCCTCGGCCATGGCGATATCAACTTCGAGGAAATCATCGTGGCGTTGAACGACGTGGGCTATGCCGGGCCGCTGTCAGTGGAATGGGAAGACGGCCGGATGGACCGCGTCCATGGCGCAACCGAAAGCTGCGCGTTTGTCCGCAAGCTCGATTTCGCTCCGAACAAAGCAGCCTTTGACGCGGCATTTGCGAAGAAGAAGTAGGTCAATGACGACACGGCAGTTTTATGACTGGCAGACGGCGGGCGGCGGCGGCGATGTTTCGCTGCTCGTCACGACGCTGGAGCAGCTCGAAATTCCGTGGTGCATGATCGGCGGACTGGCAGTGAATCATTGGGCAAAGGAACCGCTTGCGACTGCGGATGTGGATGTGGTGATCGCGGCGGAACGTGTGGATGAAGCGGTGGCTGCGCTTCGCAAAGCGGGTTTCACGGCCAAAAAATTCAAGTGGTCGGTCAACCTGAAAGGTCATTCGAAAGTAACGGTGCAGATCAGCACCGAAGATTTTTATCGCGATTTTCCCAAACGGTCCGTGCCGGCGGACATCCACGGAATTCTCATGCGCGTGGCGAGTCGGGAAGATACTTTGCGCGGGAAAATCCTCGCGTATGAGGATCAACGACGGCGGCCGAGCAAACGTCAGAAGGATTTGCTGGATATCATGCGAATGACAGAAGCGCATCCCAAACTTCGAAAGTTGCTGCCGACGGCAATTGCGAAGAAAATTCAGGAATAAACAAGGTCTGGAAAATTTATGCCAAGCAAACGCAAACTTCGTTATGGAATGGTTGGTGGCGGGCAGAACGCCTTTATCGGCGCGGTGCATCGGATGGCCGCAAATCTCGATGGCCAGATTGAACTCGTCGCGGGCGCCTTCTCGTCCGATCCGAAAAACTCCCAAGCTACCGGCGATCAGTTGTTCCTGAATCCCAAACGCATCTATGGCAGCTATCAGGAAATGGCGGAACGCGAAGCCGCCTTGCCCGAAAGTGAGCGCATTGATTTTGTTTCCATTGTCACACCGAACTTCCTGCACGCGCCGGTCGCGACCACTTTCCTGAAAGCAGGTTTTCACGTCGTTTGCGACAAGCCGATGACGCTGACGCTCAAGGAAGCCAAAGCACTGCGCGAAACCGCGCGCAAGAGCGGCAAGGTTTTTGCGCTTACCCACAATTACACGGGTTATCCCATGGTGAAGGAAGCGCGCGAACTGGTGCGTTCCGGCAAGCTCGGGAAAATTTTGAAAGTCGTCGCCGAATATCCACAAGGCTGGCTGCTCGACAAGATCGAAGCCAAAGGACAGAAACAAGCCGCCTGGCGTTCCGATCCAAAAAAGGCGGGCGCGACCTGTTGCCTGGGCGACATCGGAACACACGCGGAAAATCTCGGACGTTACATCACCGGTTTGGAAATTGAATCGCTTTGCGCGGAATTCACCACATTCATTCCCGGTCGCAAACTTGAAGATGACGCCAATCTTCTGCTGCGTTACAAGGGCGGCGCGAAGGGTGTTCTGCATTGTTCGCAGATTTCCTGCGGCGAAGAGAACAATCTGAACATCCGCGTTTACGGCACGAAAGGTTCGTTGTTCTGGCAGCAGGAACATCCGAACGAATTGAAGTTTACGCCGAAAGATGAACCCGCGCGCATTCTGCGCCGCGGCAACGGTTACGTCAGTGATGTTGCGAAAAAATTCACGCGCCTGCCGTTCGGCCATCCGGAAGCGTTCATCGAAGCGTTTGCGAATATTTATCTCGAAGCCATCGCGGCAATTCGTGCCAACATCGCTGGCAAACGCGGTGGAAAATTTGATTTTCCCACCATCAACGATGGCGTGTATGGAATGGCTTTTCTTGAAACCGCCGTCAAATCCGCGCATTCTAACGCGAAGTGGACCAAGTTCGTCAAAATCTGAAATCAAAAATGAAAATTCAAATTATATCCGCCCTGCTGATGGCGGCTTCAATCAGCGCTCGCGCCGCTTCGTATCCCGAAGTCACCATCAACGGCGTTTCCGGTTTCCAGGACACACCGATGCAACCCGACGGCAAATGGCACGTTCACGATCCCGCGCGTCCGCAGCCGCCGGTTGTCGCCACGGGCAAATTCAGCGAAAACGCGCCGCCGCCGAGCGATGCAATTGTTTTGTTCGATGGAAAAGATCTTTCGAAATGGCGCGACAACAAAGGCCAGCCCGCGCCGTGGAAAATTGAGGACGGCGCAATGATCGCGACGAAAAGCGACATCGTGAGCACGCAGAAATTCGGCGACATGCAATTGCACATCGAGTTTTACGAGCCGCCCGCGCCCGGCAACGGACAGGACCGCGGAAACAGCGGCGTTTTTCTCATGGGCAAATTTGAAGTGCAGGTGCTTGATTGTTATCACAGCAAAACTTACGCGGACGGAATGACCGGCGCGCTTTACGGTCAGCATCCGCCGCTCGTCAACGCCTGTCGCCCGCCCGGCCAATGGGAAACGTACGACATCGCGTTCACCGCGCCGCGTTTCAATGACGACGGCTCGCTCAAATCGCCGGCTTACGCGACGGTCTTCCTGAACGGAGTTCTCGTGCAGGACCATCAGGCGTTTCGCGGCGACACCAACTGGCGCAGTCCCGGAAAATACACCACGCACGATTCCACCGGTCCGCTCAGTTTGCAGTACCACAGTCATCCCGTTCGTTTCCGCAACATCTGGGTGCGCCCGCTCAAACTCGTGAATGAACCCTGAGTAAAACCTTGATAAAATGAAAATCATCTCCGCGCTTCTCGTTGCGCTGCTTGCGTCCGTTTCCGCGTCGCAGGCCGCGCCAAAAAAACTTCTCGTCGTCACCACGACAACGGGTTATCGCCACAGCTCGATTCCCACCGCCGAAAAAATTCTCTCGCAACTCGCGACCAGCAGCGGAGAATTCACGCTGGATTTCGTTCATCAACCGCCCGACAAACCGCGCGATTTGAGACGCAACGCGACCAGCGAACAAAAAGCCGCCTACAAGAAAGCGGAAGACGCGTGGGAAAATCAGTTGAAAGCCGCGCTGGAAAAACTTTCGCCTGAAAATCTCAAAAATTACGACGGCGTGATTTTCGCCAGCACCACGGGCGATTTACCGATTCCCGACAAACAGGGATTTCTCGACTGGATCAAGGCCGGACACGCATTCATCGGAATGCACGCGGCGAGC
The DNA here is from genome assembly GCA_035701135.1 of Verrucomicrobiia bacterium. Taxonomy (GTDB): domain Bacteria; phylum Verrucomicrobiota; class Verrucomicrobiia; order Limisphaerales; family DASXHY01; genus DASXHY01. The sequence continues at coordinate 5,365 of DASSNZ010000263.1, read as the reverse complement.
GACACGTTTCATAACTGGCACGGTTACATTGACATGCTCGGCGGCGAATTCCAGCATCACGGCCCGCAGCTTGGCGTGGACTGCATCAATGTGGATCCGTCAAATCCGGCGAACGCGCACTTGCCCAAGGTCTGGAAAATCCAGCAGGAGGAAATTTATCAGTTCAAGAATTACGATCCCGCCGCGGTGCACGAGCTGTTGGTTCTCGATAAAAAACCGCAAAATCCGTTTACGCCCGGTCATTATCCGGTTTCCTGGTGCAAAAATTACGGCGCGGGAAAAGTTTTCTATACTTCACTCGGACATCGTGAAGACCTCTGGGATGCCGACCCGAATCTTCCCGACCGAAAAAACTCCGTCGAAATCAGCAAACAATTTCAGGCGCACGTCCTCGGCGGAATCGAATGGGCGCTCGGACTTAAATCTGATCCGGCGATGAAATAAAATCGCTTCAAAGCGCCTGCAATTTGCAATCCGCCAAAAATCAGGCGCCTTCAGAAATATTTCGTGCCGCTTGCATCTGGATCATTTTCGACAAAATTGTGAAAGAAAAAGCGTCCATTTTTTACTTGTTATTCTGCGATGCCATCGTTATCGCGTATGAAAACATTCGATAGACAGAAGTGGACGGAGATACGCTTGCAAGGACATTCGCGATTCATCATTACACACGGTATGCTCAATTGGGGTATTTCGATGGGATTGTTTTCGACACTGGGTTCGTTCGTTTATGACTTTGTTACAAACGTTCCGCCGCCATCCAAATGGAACCTGGTGGGTTCATTCCTGATCATAACTCTGATATTTGGATACGGCATGGGCGAGACGTTGTGGCGGCATAACGAGCGCGCTCACAAATGCGAACATCAATAGTTCAATAACACACAAAAACTCACATTGAAGGCTGGGCCAGCAGAACTATTACCCCTGCGCGGAAATAAAAAATGTGAGAAGTCGGTTGTGGGCGCGCCCTCAAGGAATTTTTTCGAAGTCATCACGCCCGCGGATGCGCGGCGTTGTACGCTTTCTTCAACCGTTCCGTGGTGAGATGCGTATAAACCTGCGTGGTGACCAGATGCGCGTGGCCGAGCAGTTCCTGCACGCTTCGCAAATCCGCGCCGGCATCCAGCAAATGCGTCGCGTAACTGTGCCGCAACTTGTGCGGCGTGAGACCCGGATCCAGTCCGGCCGCAGCCAGATGTTTCTTCAAGCGAAATTGCAAAATATACGGCGCGACGGCGCTGGTTCCGTCGCGTTCGGAAAAAAACACCGGCTCGCTTCCGGCGGGCGGGCGCGGCAGAAATTTCCAATATTTTTCAATTGCTTTCAGCGCCGGTTCTCCAATGGGAACAAGCCGTTCCTTTTTTCCCTTTCCGCGCACGCGAACAACTTGTCCGTTCCAATCAATGTCCTCGGCCCTTAATCCGCACAATTCGCTCACGCGCAATCCGCACGAATAAATCGTCTCGATGATCGCCACGTCGCGATGGCAGATGGCCGCCGAAATCGGGCGTCCCCTGCCCTTCTCTTTTTTTTCCGAAAGCGGTTTCAGCGGCGCTTCAAGCAGCGAAAGCATTTGTTCCGGCGTCAGATATTTCGGCAGGCGCTTCGGCGTTTTCGGCAGCGAAATATTTTTGATCGGCGAGGCAGCGACTTCTCCGTGCCGGACGAGAAATTTGTAAAATGTCCGCAACGCGGAAAACCGGAGTTGAATCGCGGCGCGTCCGAGATTGTGTCGTCCAAGAAACCGCAGATAGGCGCGGAAATCATCGCGTTCCAGCCGCTCCCATGCCGGAGAATTTTTCCGTTCCTCGCGATGCCAGGCCGTAAATTCCGCCAGCGCGTCGCGATAATTCCGTTGCGTGTAAACCGACGCGCCGCGATCCGTCGCGAGATGAGAAAGGAATTTTTGGATCCAGACCTGTTCTGAAGAATGAGTGTTCTCGGATTTGGATTCCATCGCCATGTTTCGCGGTCGAAGATTATTTTTAATTTTTTCGCCGACGAGCTTCAAAAAATTTTGCGATTGATCTTCGCGGGCTGATCACAATTCCCGTAACGCCGCCGCAATCGGCAATCGCGCCGCGCGGATCGCGGGAAACAATCCGCCGATCAATCCAATCGCCGCCGACCACAGAATTCCCCGCGTCAGCAGCGCCGGCGTCACTTTAAAGGCAAACGTCACCTGGCTGAAACTCTGCCAGTTCATCGTGGAAGTATGAAAATTGTTGAACGCCAGATACGCCAGTCCGCCGCCGATGATTCCGCCAATCACCGCGAGCGCCAGCGATTCGATCATCAGCGAAACAATTACCGCGCCGCGTCCGAATCCGAGCGCGCGCAGCGTGGCGATTTCCCGCGTTCGCGCCGACACCGCGCTGTACATCGTGTTCAACGCGCCGAACACCGCGCCAATCGCCATCAAGGCCGCGATAAGAACTCCCAGCGTCGTGATCAGGCGCGTGATGGTTTCCGATTGTTCCGCGTAATATTCCGATTGCCGGGAAACTTTCACGTTCAGTTGGGGATTGGACGTAAGCGCGTCCTTGAATTCCTGAAACGCGCCGGGCGAATTCAAGCGCGCGTAAACGGATTGAAACGAATCGCCGCGATTGTAGGCATCCTGCAAAACTTTCGCGTCCGTCCAGATTTCCGATTCGGACACGCCGCCGTTTGCCGTGAAAATTCCGACGACCGGCCATTCGTATCGCCCGACTTTTATTTTCGAGCCGACATTCAATCCCGCAAATTCCATCGCCGCGCCGCGCCCGACGATGACTTCGTTTTTTCCCCATTCAAACATCCGGCCTTCGGTGATTTTCAAATGATCGCGCACCTGCAACGCGGCGGGTTCCACTCCGCGCAACGGCACATTCGCGTCCGTGCCGGTGGTGCGTTTCGGGATATTGATGATGACGAACAATTCCGCCGAAGCCAGCGGGCCGCTGGCCGTGCGCGCCACGCCGGGCGCATCGGCAATCAATTGCGTCTGCTCGCGGGTGAAGCCGCTGACCATTTCGCTGTCCGCGCCGCTGCGCAAAACAATCGCCGCGTCGGGCGAACCGGAAACCGTCATCGCCTGCTTGAATCCCGCCGCGATGGAAAGGACGCCGACCAATACGGCGACCACTCCGGCGATTCCGATGACCGTCGCCGCAACCGCGCCGCGCCGTTGCGGAATGCTCATCAATCCGAATTTCGCTATCGAGCCGATTTGAGAAAACCAGTTGTTCGGTCCGGCCATGTCACATTCTCCTTAAAGCATCCGCGACCCGCAGCCGCATGGCTTGAAGCGCGGGAAAAATTCCCGTCACAAAACCCAGCGCGATGCTGATTCCAAATCCAATCACCAAATCCCGCGTGGGAAAAAAGAACAACGGCAGCAATCCGCCGGTCGGATCGCCGCGCGAAATCACGAGCCACGCCAATCCAAGTCCCGCCGCGCCCCCGATAATCGTCAACAAACACGATTCCGCCAGCACGAGCCAAACGATTCGCGCATTCGTAAAACCAATCGCCTTAAGCGCGCCGAGTTCTCCGGTGCGCTCGCGAATTGCCTGCGCCATCGTGTTTCCAGTCACGAGCAGAATCGTGAAAAATACCGCGCCAAGAATCGAGGCGACAATCAACACGATGTTGCCAATTTGTTTTGCCCAGGATTGCACGAACGCGCCTTCCGGTTCAGTTTTGGTTTCCGCCGAGGAATTTTCGAATTCCTGGTCCACGAGTTTCGCGACTTCAGCAGCGCGCGACGGATCTTTCACGCGAATCGTGAACCAGCCCACCATTCCCTTTCCCCAGTTGTCGCTCCGCGCCTCGTCGAAATAATCGTAGCGAAAAAACATCGGCGTCGTGTCCGTGCCTTTTTTCGCGCCGTCGAATATTCCCACAATATCGAACTGCCAGGTGCGATTTCCCGATTTATCCGCCCAGATCGTGGATTGAATCGGAACTTTGTCGCCGATTTTCCAATGAAATCGCTCGGCGGTTTTGCGTCCGACAATCGCGCCGGTCCGCGTTTCCAGCCACGCTTTTTTCTGTTCCGGCGGCAAAATAATTTCCGGGTGCATTTCCAGAAATTCCTCCGGCACGACGGGACTTTGCATGAAGAAATTTTTCGGGTCCTGATAAATGCCGCCAAACCACGTCTGATGCGTCGCAAGCACGACGCCGGGAATGCGTTCCATCCGCTGCTTGTAACTTTCCGGCAGCAACTGAATAATCGAAACCTTGTGCCTGACAATCAGCCGGTCCGCGCCCGCCAGGTCCACTCCGCCAACCAGCGCCTGGCGAATCGCGCACAAAAATCCGAACAACACAAACGCAACGAGAATGGAAAGCAGCGTCAGCGAAGTCCGCAATTTCTTGCGCTTCAGATTGCTCCAGATGAGAGGAAAAAATTTCATCAACTCAGAAATTTTCTGATCGAGATGCCGCTCATGTTTCCGGCTGATTGCTTAACTGCCCTTTGTTCAGATAAACCGTTCGCGACGCGCGCGCCGAGGCGTGCGGATCGTGCGTGACCATGACGATGGTTTTCCCGTGTTCGCGATTCAAACCTTGCAGCAGATTTAAAATTTCATCGCCCGCTTTTCGGTCCAGATCGCCCGTCGGCTCGTCGCACAACAGCAAAGTTGGATCCGTCACAATTCCGCGCGCGATGCCGACGCGTTGTTGTTCGCCGCCGGAAAGCGTGCGCGGATAATGTTTCGCGCGATGCGATAAACCGACCACGGCCAGCGCGGTTTCGACGTGTTTTTTTCGTTCCGCCCGCGAAAGATGCGTGAGCAACAGCGGCAATTCCACATTTCGTTCCGCCGTCAGCGTCGGCATCAGATTGTATAACTGGAAAACGAAACCGACATGCCGCGCGCGCCACGCCGCCAAAGCGCGGTCCGACAATCCATCAATCCGGTCTCCGGCAATGCTGACCGAACCTTTCGTCGGGCGATCCAGCCCGCCGATGAGATTGAGCAACGTGCTTTTGCCCGAGCCGGACGGGCCCATCAGCGCGAGAAATTCGCCGGAAGGAACCTGCAAATGCAAATTCGACAGAACGTGAATGTCCTCCGAGCCGCGGCGAAAAACCTTTTCAACGCCGTCAACGCTCACAAGCGCGTGGTTGGTTTGAGCATTCATAATGCGGCGAACAGCGTTTCAGATTCAGACGCAGAGGCAATTACAAAAAACGACTTCGATAACAATGGTCTTCCAACGTGCTGCCGACATCTTGTCGGCAGAGCTTTTTTCAAGGTTTGAGTTCTTTCACAATCGTTCCGTCCGCCAAATCCGCGGGCGGATTCACAACAACTTTTTCGCCGGCGGAAATTCCCGCGCTGATCGTAGCGTTTTCGTCCTGCGCGTT
>DASSNZ010000262.1:0-3418 GCA_035701135.1 Verrucomicrobiia bacterium | reverse complement strand
AACATGTCGTGGGGCCACGCCGTAAGCAAAGATTTGGTGCATTGGCATGAATTGCCCGTCGCGCTTTATCCCGATAAAAACGGCACGATGTATTCCGGTTCCGCCGTCGTGGATTGGAACAACACCGCCGGATTTCAAACCGGCAAAGACCCCGCGCTCGTGGCGATGTTCACGGCGGCGGGAAAACCTTTCACGCAGGAGATCGCCTTCAGCAATGACCGCGGACGCACCTGGACGAAATATAAAAATAATCCCGTGCTCGGCCACCTTGCCGCCGAAAATCGCGACCCAAAAGTCGTTTGGTTTGCGCCGGAAAAGAAATGGGTCATGGCGCTGTATCTCGACCACAATGATTACGCGATTTTTGGTTCGCACGATTTGAAGCATTGGAACCAGCTCCAGAATTTCACGCTGCCCGGCGACTCCGAATGTCCGAATTTTTTTGAAATGCCGCTGGACGGCGACGCGCAAAATCCGCGCTGGGTTTTCTTTGGCGCGAGCGGAATTTATGTCGTCGGGAAATTCGACGGCCAGAAATTCACGCCGGAAACCAAACCGCGCCGGTTGGAAAACGGCAATTGCTGGTATGCCGCGCAGGTTTACTCGGACATTCCCGCGAGCGACGGCCGCACGATTCTGGTTCCGTGGGGACGATTGCCGGACGGCGAAATTTTTCGCGGAATGTCGTTCAATCAAATGATGGGATTGCCGGTTGAATTGACGTTGCATTCCAGGACTTCCGGCGCTGAATTGTTGGTCAATCCTGTGCGCGAACTTGAATCGCTTCGTGCGAGGACACACACAATTAAACCGCAAATGCTCGCTCCCGGAGAAAATCCGTTGGCAAAAATTCACGGCGACCTGCTTGAAATGGAAGCGACCATCGCCGTCGGCGACGCGAAAAAAATCACGTTCAATTTGCGGGGCGTGCCGGTGATCTACGATGCGGCGACGCAAAAAATTTCCTGCATGGGAAGCGAATCGGAGTTGAAGCCGGACCACGGAAACATTTCGCTTCACATTTTCGTTGATCGCGCTTCGGTGGACATTTACGGCGGCGATGGAACGCTTTACATGCCGATGGCAAAAGCGCTTTCGCCCGATAATCAAAGCGTGGAACTCATTTGCCAGGGCGGCAACGCCGAAGTCGTTTCGCTGAAAGCGTATAATTTGAAACCGGCATGGTGATGCAAATCCCAATTCACAGCGTAAAAATTCTGACTTGAAAAAATTATGAGTTTCAAAGTCATCGGAGTCGGAGAAGTGTTGTGGGATTTGCTGCCCTCGGGCGCGCAACTCGGTGGCGCTCCGGTTAATTTTGCTTATCACGCAAAACAATTGGGCGCGGACGTTCAAGTTGTAACCCGCGTCGGCGAAGACGCGCGTGGCCGGGAAATCCTTGAACGATTTCACGATCTGGGAATTGACGCACGCGCGGTTCAAACGGACAGCCGATTGCCAACCGGAACGGCGACGGTGACGTTGAATCTGGACGGAACGCCAGACTATTCCATCAGTGACAACGCGGCCTGGGACAACGTGGAATTGACAAGCGTGATTTTGGACGCGGCCCGCGAGGCTGACGCCATTTGTTTCGGCACACTGGCGCAACGCAAGACCGTTGCCGCTTCAACGATCCAGAGGCTGGTTGCGGCGGCGCCGTCCGCGTCGTGGCGTGTCTTTGATGTCAATTTGCGCCAGGAATTTTATTCCGAAACCATTTTGCGACGTTCGCTGGAACTCGCCAATGTGCTGAAATTGAATGCTCACGAACTGACGGTTCTTTCCAGTTTATTCGAGTTGAAAGGCGATACGCGCCAGAAAATAGAAACGTTGTCGCGTCGTTTCCATTTGGACGTCGTGGCTCTTACTCGCGCGGAAAACGGGAGTTTGCTGTATCGCTCCGGCAACTGGTCGGATCTGCCGTGCCGCAAAATGGATGTCGTTGATACCGTGGGCGCGGGCGACGCTTTCACCGCCGCTTTGGTGATGGGACTGAATCAATTTGATCTGGAAAAAATTCATCGCCTCGCTTCGGATATCGCCGGTTTTGTTTGTTCCCAGGTCGGCGCTACTCCTGTTTTGCCCCGATATTTAACGGCGGCATTTATTCCGAATCGCATCAATGTCTGAACCCGGGAAACTACTGCTCAGACAAAATCAGCAGCGAGCTTTCTGAAAGTTCGGCGGACATTCTCGTTTTGGAGCGAGCCTTCCAAATCATTCGGTTGCGTCAGATGGGGTAAAATGTGAATTCGATTGTGGCCGACAAATTCACCGAGCAGTTTCAAATTTCCGACGCGCGCTGCGTTCGCGGAATCCACCGAATTCAGGACGATTTTTGCGCGTTGGGCCAATGGTTTCGGCAGCGCATCCAGCGTGAGCAGTGTTTGATTGATCGCGCCAAGGCGATTTGGAGAAACGATTATCGGAATCGCGCCTAACACTTTGATCAGATCGCGCGAATCGAAATTTTCGCCGAGCGGACTGAGCAATCCGCCCGCGCCTTCGACCAGCACGATCGGAAATTTTTTACTTGTTCGGCGCGCGTGGGCGACCACATCCGCGAGCGAAATTTTTTTCCGTTCACGCCGGGCGGCCAGCAACGGCGCGATAGGTTCGCGAAAATGCCACGGATTGATTTCGTCCAAAGGCAACGCATTTTTCAAAGCTTTGCGAAGCAGCAGAGCGTCGCCGCGTCCGCCGGAGCAAATGGGTTTCAAAGCGGCAACATTCGCGCCCTTTTCGCGCAGAAACGCGGCGAGCAGCGCTGTCAAAATCGTTTTGCCCGCGCCTGTGTCGGTGCCGGTAATGAAAACAATGGAGCGTTTCACCCGAATATCCAACACGAACGCGGCGATTGAGGCGATTTTAAAAAAGCCGATTGTGCTTTGTTGATTTCAAATCCGCGAAAGGATAAAGTGGTTGGGAAAAATTTATGCAACCATTGACAGAATCAAATACCCGGACCGCGACAGATTACGTTCATTTCGCCCTGACTTTTTTTGGCGACCTCATTGCCATTGCCGGAGTTGTGACGACAACAGTGTGGGCCGCGGTGCTCGGGCTGATCATGATCGCGATCGGCGTCGGCTATTTTTTGTTGGACAGCTATTGATTGACGCGCGGCGTCGGACGGCCTAGTTTTCCCGGCTCGCTGAACGGCGGAACGCGCCCACGCTTGTCTCCCGGGAATTTTATTCAGCGTTTTTAAACGAAAAGGTTTGTTGTGAATGTAACGGTTGAAAATCTGGCCCCTTGCAAAAAGCTCGTGCGGGTGGAAGTCGAATCGCAAAAAGTGGATGAAACGTTCGAGTCCATCACGAAAGATTTCCGCAAACACGCGGCGCTGCCCGGCTTTCGTCCCGGCAACGCGCCGCGCGACATGGTCCTGCGCAAATACGAAAAGGACATCGAG
>DASSNZ010000261.1:0-7683 GCA_035701135.1 Verrucomicrobiia bacterium | reverse complement strand
AGCCGGGTGGCGTTTGGGAATTTGCCGGATTGCAACGCCTGATGAATGCGCAGCATCCGCTCCAGCGGCGGGCGGGAACGGAGCGCGCCCGTCGAATCCGGGAAATTCTCAAGCGTCTTCTTCAGTGGATCGGATGATGATTTTCCGGGCATTCAAACGTCGCCTCTTTTTGGCCGCGATCTTAATGTCTTCCGTGGACTCCCAATGCGTCATGTTGGAATGTCCCCGGCAACCGCCCTGGCCACCTTCAGATTTGATTTTGCCAAGGGCCATTCACGAACCCTTTTCCAGCTTCGCCAACAATTCGTCGTTCGTTTTGTGTTTTTTGAGCGCGGCGGTGAGCGTTTCCATCGCTTCAATCGGATTCAAATCCACCATCGTCCGACGCAGTTTGCGGATAGCTTCGATTTGTTTCGGCGGGAAAAGTTTTTCCTCTTTGCGCGTGCCGCTCTTGGGAATGTCAATGGCCGGAAACAACCGCCGGTCGGACAACTTGCGATCCAGAATCAACTCCATGTTTCCGGTTCCTTTGAACTCCTGGAAAATCAATTCGTCCATGCGCGATCCGGTGTCCACCAGCGCGGTGGCAAGAATGGTCAGCGAACCGCCGTTTTCGATTTTTCGCGCCGAGGCGAACATCTTGCGCGGAATTTCCAACGCGCGCGCGTCCACGCCGCCGGTCATCGTGCGTCCGCTCCCGCCGTGAACGCTGTTGTAAGCGCGGGCGACGCGGGTGAGCGAATCCATCAGCACGAAAATATCTTTGCCGCTTTCCACCATGCGGCGGCAGCGCTCGATCATAAAACGCGAAAGGCGAACGTGCGTTTCCAGATCCTGATCGTTCGAGGACGCAACAACTTCGGCGTTCACGGAGCGCTGGAAATCGGTGACTTCTTCCGGACGCTCGTCAATAAGCAGAACGAGCACATGGACCTCCGGATGATTCGCGGTGACGGCGTTGGCGATCTGCTTGAGAATGGTCGTTTTTCCAGTGCGCGGCGGCGCGACGATCAAACCGCGCGTGCCTTTTCCAATTGGCGTGACCATGTCAATGACCCGCGTTTCGAGCAGTTCCGGCGTGGTTTCCAGTTTGAATTTCTCGACCGGATCAATGGTCGTAAGATTTTCGAAACGCACCGCTTTGGTGTATTCCTCAAACGGCATGTCGTTGACGGTTTCCACCGATTTCAATTGCGGGCTGGTGCCGCGATGCGGCGGCTGCGTCGGTCCGACGATGTAACTGCCCTCGCGGAGAAAGCTGCGTTTGATGGTGTCGGGCGTGACAAAAATATCGGTGGGTTTCGGGTGAAAATGATTTTGCGCGGTGCGCAGGAAACCGAAGCCTTTTTCGGAAATCTCGAGATAGCCGGAGCCGGACTCCTGGCCGTTTTTGTTCTTATTTTCTGTGCTCATAAACTGCGATTCAGGTTGTCAAAGGGTTTCGAGAAATCCCCGAAAACTGCTCTTGAACTGTGAATTTTGGAAGCTGCCACGCGGGCTTTATTCTGGATCAACTGCCCTCTTACGCGGCTTTTAAACCTTCGACACGCATTACTTACGTTCTAAACAGGCGTGGCGCAACAAATATTTTTTCAAATCACGATTTGGATTTTGCAATCTGGAATTTCGCGAATGCAAATTTCATTTCGCGTATTCTCCAATCGCCATGCATTTATCCGTCTACCCCCCCACTTCGGCGCGCGCTTCTGCCGCCAGCGGCGTGCTGAGATAACGCTCGCCCGTCGAACAAGCGATGGTGACAATCATCTTGCCTTTGTTCTCCGGCCGTTTTGCCACTTCGAGAGCCGCAACAACGTTCGCGCCGCTGGAAATTCCGGCGAGAATTCCCTCTTCTTTCGCCAGCCGCCGCGCCATCGCGAACGATTGCTCATTCGTCACCTGAATGCACTCGAAGATTTGCGGGTTGCCCTGGGAATCTTTCAAATGAAGGTTCTTCGGAATGAATCCTCCGCCAAGCCCCTGAATTTTATGCGGGCCGGGCTTGAGCGGCTGCCCGGCAAGCGTCTGGGAAATGACCGGCGAATCTTTCGGCTCGACCGCGATTGCCTGAAACGAAGGTTTTCGCGGCTTGATGACTTCCACGCAACCGGTAATCGTTCCGCCGGTTCCAACGCCCGACACAACAATATCCACCTGTCCATCCGTGTCGTTCCAGATTTCTTCGGCGGTTGTTTTCTTGTGAATTTCAGGATTCGCCGGATTATCGAACTGCTGCGGAATCCACGCGTTCGGCGTTTCGCGCGCGAGTTGTTCCGCTTTTGCAATCGCGCCTTTCATGCCTTCGGTCCCGGGCGTCAAAACAAGTTTTGCGCCGAGCATCGCCAGCAATGTGCGCCGCTCCAGCGACATCGTTTCCGGCATGGTGAGAATGATTTTATATCCTTTGGCGGCGGCGACAAATGCCAGCGCGATTCCGGTGTTGCCGCTGGTCGGTTCGATAATCACGGTGTCCTTTTTCAGAACGCCGCGTTTCTCCGCGTCTTCAATCATTGCCATTCCAATGCGATCCTTGACGCTGCCCAGCGGATTGAAAAATTCGCATTTCAACAAAATATTCGCCGGGAAACCGTCGGTTACGCGATTCAATCTGACAAGCGGCGTGCGCCCAATGGTTTCCACGATGTTATTGTAAATGCGTCCCATAAAATTCCTTCGGGTTATGTTAAGCGAACGTTCGCAAATTGAAACCAAAACCGCGGCGAGGCAAGCATTTTTCGCGCGACGACAAACCACCGAGTTTCTAGTTTTTCGCGAGCAGGAAAACTCCTTCTTCTTCCGAACATGCGATCCACTGATTGCAGACGCGCAATCCGTGTTCGCTCACCATTTTCCCAACCAGTTCGGGCGTGTGGCGACAGGAAAAAAACAAACGGATTTTTTCGCCGGGTTCGAAGCGAAATAAATTGTCCCCGATTTTGATTTGTTCCGGTTTTGAAAAATGAAACCACGCGGCCACGCGTTTCAATCCCGTTCCCGCCGGATCATCTTCGATTTGAAATCGCATTTCGCCGCTGTCGCGCTGGATTCCGAGATCGAGCAGGAAATTAAAAAGCCAGTCGCGCGTGAGTTGATTTTCATATTGCGGCAGAATTTTTTCCATGCCGGATTGATAACTTTTTCCCGGCGCGAGATTCGCGCTGAAAAGCAAAAGATCGCCGGATTCGAGCAGCGACGCCAGTTTCGGCAAAATCATCCGCGGCTCGAAATTGGGAATCATCCCGAAAAACGTGAACACCCGCGCGGCTTCGGCCACGCGATCCGCTCCAAAAAATTCCGGCAAATCCCGCGCCGTCGCGAGATCGCAAACCGTTGGAAAACAGTTTTTTTCCGGCACAACGGAAAGCGCGCTTTTTCGCGCGACCAGCGTCATCGCGACGCTGACATCGCACGGCGTGTAAAAAATCTCGCCGCGTTTCGCCGCGAGCATTTGCAAAAAGCGCCTGTCTTTTTGTCCGCCGCCGCAGCCGAGGCCGATCAGATGCACGCGCGGAAATTTCAAAATTTCGGCGGCTGCATGAAAAGCGGCGTCGTACGTTTCGGCCACATCGGCGGTTTTTCGGGACGGCGAAAACGCCTCGTGCAAAGCGAGCCATTTCTGAGTTTGTTTAAAACTGTCGTAATGAAATTTGTGATTCACCTGGCGCGTTCGGAGTGAATCCAGCAAATCGCGCCGGACATTTTCCGGAAATTGACTTTCATGAATCCGAACGTTTGCGGCGGAGGACATGACAATGAATTCTGCGCAATGGTTTTCAGTCCACCTGCAACACCTGCTCCAAAAATTGCGGAAGATGAGGTAGAATGACGGTTTCGCTCGCGACCAAAGTCGCGCCCGCGGATTGCGCGGATTTTTGAAGCGCGACTTCGTTTTCAGGAGCGAACGCGATAACGGGAAGATGGCGCGTTTGGCTGTTTTGTTTCAGCCGCGCGATGGCGTTGCAGACATTGTCTTTGGCTGAAACGAGATCGGCGAGAACGACCATCGGACCGGATTCCTGAGCGCGTTCCACCAGCAGATCGGCGTCGGAAACCGTTTGCACGCGGTATTTGAGATCCTGCAGCCGGTTCACCAATTGAGTTCCCGGAAGCAATTTTTCGTAAAACACAAGCGCCAGCGGTTCAGTCATGGAAACAGAATGAAAGTTCGCCGCTGAAATAGCAAAAAATTTCCCCGCGATGTTGAAAACAGCAACGGGAGCGGCCCGAAATTATTTTAACGGATTTTCACACGGACAACCCATCGAGGAAAAGTCCTTCAAATTGCGTGTGGCGACAGTCGCGCCGATTCGCTCAAAATAAAACTTCTCGCCGCGCTTTCTTCTGGCAAGGTCTTTCGTGGCGGCGACGCCATAAAGAAATTGCCCGCGCACGATATCCGCCGTGGCGAACTGTCCGCCCGATTTGCTCCAGCGCTCAAATGCGGGATTGCCGCGCTCCCGTTCGATCAGAATATCCGCGTCAATGAGCCAGGTTTTTTTCACGCAGATGTTTCTTCATCGCCACGATGTTATGTTCAACCTCATCGGCCGCGGCTTTGTCCAGATCATCAGCCTTGTAATTCGAAAATAGCGCTGCAAATTCGTCGCCTGACATGAAATCCGCGTCTGGCATCAGACGCGCCACCGCACGTCCATGTTTGCGAATTCGAATGCTTTCTCCGTTTTCCGCCAGACTCAGGAATTTATGGAATTGACGGACGACGGCTGTTGATTCAGCGATCTTCACACGGACAAAATACCTGTTTTACATGCAAAAACAAGGTATAATGGCCATCCGGCGCTCGAACAAAACAGCCCGGCAAAACGGCTAAAATTTCAAACCGATGGTCGAACGCAGTTCGAGTTCGTTGTTCTCAATGCCGGGCGCGGGCTGCGTGTCGTAAAAATCAAGAATACTGAAATTCGCCGAAATATTTTTCCAGAGAAGATAGCTCAGCGTGTTCTCAAAGCGGATTCGGAAATTCGTGAGATTGACCCGTGGAAAATATTCGAATTTTTCCGTCAGGCTCAGGCGTTTGGTGATTTTCCAGCCGACGTTGTCGGCGAGCCGATAATAAAAATCCTGGAGATTGCGGCTGTCGCTCTGGTAAGTGGCCTGATAGTTCATGCCGAATTCCAGATCTGTCGTCAAAACGGGAGTGGAAAACAAATGATAGCCCAGACCCGGCCCGGCCTCGAAATTCAGATCAATTTTCAGAACGTGATCGTAACCGACGCCCATGAGATTGTACACGTAAATCCGCCGCCCCACATCGAACGCCGTTTTGTCGCTGCCGTACATTTTATCCGAAGAAACGACATCCTCGGTTTTTCCGTATTCCACCGAATAATCAAAAAAGTTCTTGAAGAATTTCTTGGAATTCCATTTGTAGGGCTGCTGGTAATTGAGCTTCAAACGGCCGTAAACAATGTTGCCTTCGTTCGCGCCGTAGCGAAGATCCGTTCCGGCCTGCAGTTCGCCGCTCCATTCCTTTTTGGGCGGCGGCGGAGGGGCTTTCACTTTGACCACGTTTGTAATCGAAGAACCGGGAAGCAGTTTGACCTTTTCGCGACGAACAATCTGATTCAACGGAATGGTAATGGCCGGCGCCCAACTGTTGGAAAGCACGACGCGATTGGTGTCCTCGGACGTGATGATTCCCGAAATCCGATCTCCGCTTTTCAACCGCAGCATTACGCCGCCCTGCCCGCGCGCTCCGACCGCCGCAAATATCAAAAATCCCGCAAGCGCGGCGAACGCAACGCGGGCGGACTCAAAGCTACGGCGCGTGAACATCGTTTTCTGCCGTTTTCGGCGCGGGAATATCTCGTGACGTAATCCGCCGGGTTCCACCGACGACCTGCAGATCGCCGTGCGCGTTCAGCGCCAGCTTCGGCCGCGGCGTCATGTCGTACTCGTGTCGAAGCAACACGGTTCCATCGGGATCTACGATCGTGTGATTGAACGAACGCGGGCCGTCCTGGTACAGCACGTGCAAATTGCTGAAACGATCCACCTGCGGCTCGGGTTGGCCGAACGAGAGCATCGGGCCGATGGGAAAAACGCGGTAAATCTTTCCGCGGGAATCAGAGCATTGCACGTACAACATTAAATGCGTCCGCAGATAATTCGCCTGATACAACGTGTAAATCCGCACTTCCGGCGGGCGGTTCGTCACGCCCGGCGGGTTGGGAATCCCGACCTGCTGCTCCCATAATTTCGCGGCGCGAATAATATCAAACGACCGCGGCGGACTGGTAATCTGCTGGTTCCAATCCTTGATGGTCACCACCGCCGTGACCATGTAACGGCCTTCTTTGGGAAAACGAAAATACGGCGCCAGGTCCACGCGCTTGATCGCGCGCTTGGAGGATTCCAGCGAAAACTCGCCTTTCACCGGAGCATCCCCGAGCTTCACGACCACGTAGCCCTCTTTCGATTCAATCTCGAACGTGAGCCACGTATTGTCCACTCCGAAATGCAGCGTCTGGCCGGAGCGATTCGTGATTCGCACCTCGGCATTCATGGTTTCTCCCGGCAAAAACTGGTCCTGATCCAAAGTCACCTCGACCGAGACTTGCGCGAGCACGCCGCAAACCGAGGCAATCAGAATTCCTAAGCCTAGCGCGATTTTTTTCATCCGAACACTTTATGCCCGCGCACCAAAGTGGCAAGCCCAACTTGCCGCAGTTTTCATTCAAAAATGAGTGACACAATAGATCGGGTCTGCGATCCGAGAAAAACCGACGCGCGAAAAATCCTTTTTATTCAAACGTCGAAGAAAATCCGCAATAAAACGTGCTGCCGACATCTTGTTGGCAGAACCACTTTCACTTCCGACGGCAAGATGCAACCGGCACGTTTTGTCGCGCGAAATCAATTTTTAAAATTCACGACGCGGACGAACCCTTCGCCTTCAGCCAATATTCCAGCGCGTCCGCCGTTCCGTTCCCGTGAAATTGTTCGCTGATAAAACCACGCTCCTGGCGCAGTGTGGTTTTCACAATTTCAATCGCATTTTGCGGCGCGCCCAGACAATGCGCGAACGAACGCGAAAGCATCGGAAGATCGTTCAGATGATCACCGGCGGCGAAAATTTCCGACGCGGAAATTCCCAATCTCCGCCCAAGTTCCGCCAGCGCCGTTCCTTTGTTGTACGCGCTGTGACTGAACCGCGCGTAAATGTCATTTCGCACCACGACGAGATTCGGAATTCTCCGGCAATAATTATTCAGAAACGCGTGAATCACATTCGCGTCCTCGTTGTTTCCCGCGATAAGACAAAACGGCGAATACGGATCTTCATAAACCGTCGCGTGAAAACGCTCGTTCACCCATTCGATCAATTTCGGCAGATCCGGACGGACCAGCGCGAACAATTCCTCGTGCGCCCGCGCGCAGGTCGAATTCCATTCCGTCAATCCGGCATAACGAACGCCGTCGTGAACATGAATTTCGCGTTCCACCAGAATCAGATAATCCGGCTGAATCGGAATATGCGACCGGCCCAGCGCTTCCATCAGGCCGGACATGTCGCGTCCCGTGTTGATCACCCATTTCGCGCCGCGCGATTGCAAATCGCCGATGAGCTGGTGCAGTTTTTCGGGAATCGGCGGATTTTCAAATTCGGCGAAAATCGTTCCGTCGAAATCGGTGGAAATTAATTGAATTGGCAAAGACATT
>DASSNZ010000260.1:0-3330 GCA_035701135.1 Verrucomicrobiia bacterium | reverse complement strand
ATTTTATTTGTCCGGTCGCGAGCGCCTGCACGACGATGCTGCCGATGGACGTGATATTTTCCGGAACAATCACGGCTGGAATCTCCAGCGCGTTCGCCGTGAAATGATTCAAAAGCCGGTGACGTGATCCGCCAAAAAAATAAAGTCGCGTGAACCGCCGTCCGGTTACGTATTCCATTTCCTGCAACGTCCGGCGATACATCAACGCAAGACTTTCAAGCACGCAACGGGCGACCGGACCGGGCCGGCGCGGAACGGGCTGGCCGGTTTCTTTGCAAAACGCCTGGATTTTCAACGGCATTTCGCCCGGCGACGCAAATCTCGGATCGGCGAAATCAATCAGCGATTCGAACGGCTCCGACGAGGTTGCCAGATGCCCGAGCAAATCGTCGTCTATTTCTCTGTCGCGTTCTTTCCAGAATCGTTTGCATTCGTCGAGCACCCATAATCCCGGAACCGGTTTCGAGAAACGCACCGAACCGCCGTGGCCGAGTTGATTGGTAAAATTCCATTCACGGCTGATGTCGTTGACGATCGGCGCGAGCAATTGCGTTCCGATTGTCCCGGAGGAACCCATTTGCAGAAACGCCCAGCTTTCTTTTTCCGCGACAGGCAAACCAACAAGCGCGGCGGCGGATTCGTGCGAACACGAGGCGACAATTTCCACATCTTCAAGCCGCGTTTCCCGCGCAATGTCCGGACGCAACGCTCCAAGCTTTGTTCCGGCGGCGACAACCGGCGGAAATATTTCGGGCGGCAATGCCATCGCTTCGAGCAGGCGACCTGACCAGGTTTTGTTCGCCGGATCGAAAAGTTGGGTCGCGCTGGCCTGCGACATTTCCACGCGGGCAATTCCCGAGAGCAAATAATTGAATCCATCGGCCACGGGCATCAGAAGATTTTTCCGGTGAATGCGCTTCGATTTTTCCGCGCCCAACTGAGAAAGCGTATTTGAAGGATTTTTCTGAACGCCGGTTTCCTCGTATATCGTTTCCCATGGAATTTTGGACAAAACCTGGTTCATTCCGGATTCGCCGCGCGGGTCCGCGTGATGAAACGTCGGCGTGATCAAAGTTCCGTCAGGTTCAAACAACAGATAATCCGCTCCCCACGACGTGCAACTGACGCTGTGAACCGGTTCCTCGTGGCTGCCGACCGCGCGCAAGCCTTCGATGATTTCGCGATACAACGCGGGGACATTCCAATAGATGGAATTTTTTTCCCGGCTCGGCGCGTTTTGAAATTTCCGAATTTCACTCAGGACGAGTTTCCCTTTGTTGAGACTGGCCAACGTGACGCGGCCATTTTCAACGCCCAGATCGCAGGCGACAAAGAAATGTTCCATGGCCTTGCTGATGCAAAAATTGTGCCTCGCGCCGCTCCAAAACGCGTTCGTTTCAAAATTGCGAAAATCCCTTTTCTGGAAGCGCGCGTTCAAAATCCGCGTCGTTCGACAATTCCGTCCCGTGTACCTAAATTGAACAGACCTGCTCCAATTCTAGTCCATTGCGCCGGAAATTTCCGGCCAGCCACTCGCCGTCCAGTGAAGCGGCATGATCGCCAAAGTGGAAGTTCCGTAGCGCGTTCCGTCGTAAAAATGACAACTGAACCATTCCTTGCCGTCCCTGGAAAAAATCGCGGCGTGCCCCGGCCCGATGAACGAACCTTTCGTTCCCAAAAACAATGTTCCGCCGTCGTGCAGCATTTCCCGGTTATCTTTATCGAGATATGGGCCGGTGATTTTCTGACTTCGGCCAACGCGGATTTCATAAGTGCTGTTCACACCGCGGCAGCAGGTTCCCCAGTTCACAAACAAATAATAAAATCCGTCATGAAAATAAATGAAGGACGCCTCGATGGAATCATTGCGGGCGAGGGAATACATCGGCGAATCCGGCGCGATGCGTTTTCCGGTTTTCGGATCGAGTTCAATCAGTTTGATGCCGTCCCAGTACGAGCCAAATGAAAGCCATAATTTTCCATCGGCAGTGCGGCAAACCGCCGGGTCAATCGTGTTGAAGTGGTCCGTGTTCGTGCTTTGAACAACAATTCCCGCATCGCTCCATTTGAAATTCGGATCGGCCGGATCCAAAGTCGGATTTGTTGCCAGCCCGATTGCAGACCTGTTTTTTCCGAACGAAGAAACGGAATAATAAAGCAAATAACGATCTCCCTCGCGCGTGATGTCCGGCGCCCAGAAATGCGTGTAGCGATTTGCGGGAACGGCTTCCGCAACCCATTCGGGTGAATTGGTGAAAACGCGCGGGCCGGGTTTCCACGTCATCAAATCTTTGGAATGAAAAGACGGAATTCCCCTGCCCGTGTAGAAAATCCAATATTCGTCCTTGCAACGAATCGGCGTTCCGGGATCGTGAACATGAATTCCGCGACTTCCGAAAATCGCCGAAACCGGAGCCGGCTGACCGGCGGAATTTGTGGAAATCGCCCGGCTTGTGCCGGATTCATTTTGCGCCAGTGTCGCCGACGAAAGGCCGACGATGAAAACAAACGCTGAAAGCCAAGGCTTCATTGCCTTTTTCTTTTGCCCGACTTTTCAAATCAACGCGAGCCAATTCTCAGAACCGTCATCGAGCGGGCGGGAAACTGATATTGAAACTCCGGCCCGGCGATTCTGATTTCCGAAGTCACCGGAGCGATATGACGCGGCGCTTCGAACGAATTTGTTTCGTCGCCGCTCGCGCCGGTCAACACCGTGACTTTCGCGCGCCGCGCGATTTCTCGCGCGCCGGCCAGATTGATTTTCGTTTCGTTCGCGGCATCGCCGGGATTCACAACTTTCAGAATCACCTCGCCGGATTTATCGTCGCGAGCGGCGGTCGCGTAAAGTTTTTGAATTTGCGGCGGCGGAACATCCGCGCTCTGGATCAATTTTCCGTCGAGATAACAATCCATTTTCGTTCCGTGAAGTTGAATTCGAATGTCGTACCATCGCCCGTTTTCAATGGAGCCGGGCACGCGCGAAATCAATTCGTCCTGCTGCGCCAGCCGCGTCTGAATGCTGTGGAATTTGTTATCGAAACTGCCAAGATTCCACACAATATAATTCTCGGGATTCTGGTATCGCACCATGATCAAAAATCCTTCCGCGCCGCCCGTCTTCCGAGCTTTGAGCGAAACCGTGTAATCGCTCCAGGAATTTTCCCCCGCCGTCGCGTTGGCAACCGCTTTCGGATCGGTTTGTTGAAATGCGCCATCGCTCACCGTCCAGCGTCCGTTGTGCGGCGACCATTTCGAAGCGCCGGTTGAAAAATCATCGTCCAACAACGAATTGCCGCCGCGCGTCACGGAAACGTCTTTAAATTCAACCGC
>DASSNZ010000259.1:0-6386 GCA_035701135.1 Verrucomicrobiia bacterium | reverse complement strand
GGATCCGGTTCAGTCATGAAATAAATGGCTCGCTGCGAACATAATGATGAAAAAATCAGAGCATATTCTGCTGGCCAAAGATAACGAGATGGAAGCGATGCTGGTTCGTCGGGCGATTGAAATCGCGGGCGTCAAAGCCGGGCTGCACGTGGTTCGGGATGGACAGGAAGCGGTGGATTACCTTGCGGGCGTCAATTCATTTTCGGACCGCGTCCGGCATCCGTTTCCAAAATTGATGCTGCTGGATTTGCGAATGCCGCGCCTGGATGGATTTGAGGTGCTCGGCATCGTGCGGAACAAACTTCATTTCACCCGGCTTCCGGTCATTGTGCTGACCAACTCGGAAAATCCCGCGGACATCAAACGCGCGTATGAACTCGGAGCGACTTCTTATTTCTGCAAGCCGGACAGCGTTGAAGGCCTCGACGAAATGATCCATGTGCTTCACGCGTATTGGCTCAAGTTCAATCATTTTCCGGAATAAGCCATTCCGCCCGTTTCCACAATGCCGCTCACGCGAAAAAACTTCGCCGAACCGTTCAGACTGCGCTGGATTTCGCGGCGCGTCCGCGTCATCTTTAAATTATGAAATTGATCCTCTCAACGCATAACGTGACCCTCACCAAAGCGATTGAAGAACACGTGCTCGCCAAGCTGGACAAGCTCGAGCATTTGCAGAAACGCGCGATTGACGCGCGCGTCACGCTGGAACACGACCACACGCGCGTGCCGGAACGTCAATTCGCCTGCTCCGTGCGACTTGCCGTGCGCGGGCCGGATCTGTTTGCGGCGGACCGCGAGAGCGATCTTTACGCCGCCATTGACATCGTTTGCAAAAAAATCGAACAACAAATCCGCAAACGCCAAAGCAAAAACAAGGCGCGCAAACATAAACTGGCCGCGCGCACCAAACGCACCCGGCAGGATTCGGAACTGTAAAATCGCTGATTGTCAGCGCCGTTTAAAAAAGGCGCAGTCAGCGGCACGAATGTCCCGGCTTGCGCGTTTTAAATCCGGTTTCAAACCCGGAAAAACTCCACAAGCTGACGCCTGTTCTACGAACATTTAATGCGCCATTCAAAAATGCTTCTCCGCGCCCGCGTGGTTCTGCCGATTTCTCAATCGCCGATTGAAAACGGCGCAGTTTTGATTTCCGGAAATCGCATCGCGCAAGTCGGTTTGTGGAAATCAATTTCGGCCGGCAACCGATGCAAAACAATTGACCTGGGCGAAACCATTTTGCTCCCCGGTTTTGTCAACGCGCATTGTCATCTGGATTACACGGACATGGCCGGGCGAATTCCGCCGCAAAAAAATTTCACCGACTGGATCAAACTCATGCTCGCCACGAAATCGGAATGGAGCCGGTCCGAATACATGGAATCCTGGCGGCGCGGCGCGGCGATGCTGCTTCGCTCCGGAACGACAACCGTCGGTGATTTCGAAGCCGTTCCCGAACTGCTGCCTGACATTTTGAATTCAACTCCGTTGCGCGTGATTTCATTTCTGGAAATGACCGGCGTGAAAAGCCGGCGCGCTCCGGCGGCGATTCTCCAGGAAGCATTGGATCGAATTGAATCGTTTCCAAAAACATTTCGCGCCGGGTTGGCGCCGCACGCGCCTTACTCGACTTTTCCGGAATTGATTCGCCTGAGCGCGCGCTCCGCGAAAAAAAATCATCTCCCGATTTCAATCCATGTTTCGGAATCCATTCAGGAATTTGAAATGTTCGCCCGCGGTCGCGGCGTGATGTTCGATTGGCTCCGCCGGGGAGAACGCGACATGAGCGATTGCGGGCGCGGCTCGCCGGTCCGACATCTCGAACGTTGCGGCGCACTGAACAAAAATCTCATCGCCGTTCACGTGAATTACCTTGCGCCGGGCGACGCCGCGTTGCTCGCGCGAAGACAAGTCAGCGTCGCGCATTGTCCGCGCAGTCATTTTTATTTTCGCCACGAGAAGTTTCCATTTGAAAAACTCGCCCGCGCGAAGGTGAATGTCTGCTTCGGCACCGACAGTCTGGCGACGGTTTACAAAACGCGAAAAGAAACCGTAAAGTTAAATATGTTCGAGGAAATGCGCGCCTTCGCCGAGATTCATCCACGCGCCCCGGCAAAACGAATTCTCGAAATGGCCACTATCAACGGCGCGCGCGCGCTGGGTTTGGCGGGAAAAATTGGCGAGCTTTCCAAAGGCGCGTTTGCCGATTGCGTTGCCATTCCGTTCTCCGGAAAAATCTCCGGCGCGCACGAGGCGGCGCTGAATCACACGGGTGATGTTCTAACGAGCCTGATCGGCGGAAAATGGGCAATCGCTCCGGGCGCGTGAAATTCGGATGATTTGAGCAAAAATTGAAATTCGTCTGCCGGCAGGATGCCGACAGCACTATCGCGCCGAACCTGTTTTCACGCCGGCGTTTTCCTTTGCGCGAAGTTCAATCCAGAAGACGCTGCCTTTTCCGATATCAGATTCCACGCCGACGCGGCCGCCGATGCGTTCCAAGCCTTTGCTGACCAGCGCCAGACCGATTCCGGTTCCGGGATAATTCGTCGAGCCGTGCAATCGCTGGAACACGCCGAAAATTTTCGCATGATTTTCCGGCGCGATTCCGATGCCGTTGTCCCTGACGCAAATCCGGACGAAATTTTCGCGTTGCTCCGGCCAGATGTGAATGCGCGGAGCAATATCTTGCGCCACGAATTTGAGCGCGTTCGACAAAAGATTTTTAAACGCCACCTGCAGGACAAGCGGATGTCCAAACACGCGCGGCAAACGGCGCTGTTTCTGGATTTTCGCGCGCTTCGTTTCGATTTCAGTTTGGTATTCCGCAAGCACCCGATCGAGAATTTCGTCCGCGTCCGTTTCCTCGATGGGAAGATCCAATGTGTTGAGCTGTCCGTATTCCAGCAGATCGCAAATCAACCGGTCCATTCGCGCGGCGCTGGCGCTCATCCGCCGCGTGTAATCCATGGCGTTCCCGCCGAGCTTCGCGCCAAATTCGTCCATGAGCAAATCGCCGAATCCTTTCAATGCGCGAAGCGGCGCGCGCAGATCGTGCGCGATGGAATAGCAAAACGATTCCATCTGCTCGTAGCTTTTTCGCAACGCTTCGGTGCGGCCCGCCACGCGTTTTTCCAATTCCTCGTTCAACCGCCGAATCTGTTCCTCCGCCTGTTTCCGCTCGGTAATGTCCTCCAGAGCGACGAGAATCAGCGCGGGCGAATCATTGCGTTGATACAACCGGCGCGCGCTCATCAGGAGGACGCGCGGCGTGAGGCCGGCGGGCTGGACTTCAATTGGAAAATCCTCGAGCGGCTGGTTTTTTTCGAGGACATTTTCCAATTCATTCCGCAACAGATTTCCGCTCCACCACAGGTTCAACAGCACGTCGAGAAACTGATTTCGGACCGATTGCGACGAGCAATTGAAATATTGCTCGAACGCGCGATTGACCAAAACGATTTTCAAATCCGCGTCCAGAACGGCGAGCGGTTCGCGAATGGTTTGGACAATATTCGCGGCGACTTCCCGCGCGCGGGCCAGATCGTCTTCGCGCGTGGAAAATTCGCCCGGACCCGCCAGCGCGGTCGCAAACAGAACCCGGCCGTTTCTCGCGATAACGGAACTGACGAGCCGAACGGAAAACGGATTTTTGCCGCTCGTTTTGAGCCGCAATTCCGTGACGACGTTGCGTTCGCCGGCGTTGCATCGCTTCAGATGATTCAAAAACGACCGAAGGTCCTCGCGCCGGACGAGCGATGAAAACGAGCGGCGCGAGATTTCTTCCAATGGAACTCCGAGCATTCGCGCCGCCGCCGCATTCGAATCCAAAATGCGGCCGTTGCCGTTCAGCATCACGCAGGCGATTGCGCCGTTGTTGTAAAACGTGTCAAACGCCTCGTGGGAATTCTCCAACTCGCGGGTGATTTTTTGAATTGCCTGATTCTGCGGCGTCGAAAATTCGGGACGCAGTTCGGAGAGGCTGGCTTTGGAATGAGTTTTTATGCGGGCCGTGATTTTTCCCCGGCGAGCTGGCAACGACAAACCTTTGCTCTTACCAATAGCCATGACAAAAACGAAAGTAGAACGCCGCGCGACTCTTAGCAAATAGGAAATCCGTAAAATTACTCACAAGGCGACAAAGCCGTCATTTTTCCACCGTTGCCAGCGACAAGAAACCCGGAGAAATCAATAATTTATATGTGTGAAAATTGGCTGTTCATCAGCGATTACAAATGAATTTCAAATCGGAGCAAATTTTTTCGCCGTCGGAAATGGAAAATTTGCTTTGCGGCGATTTCAAAAAAATTTTCGATTCTGAAAACTTCGTCTTGCGTATTCGCGAAAATCAACCGATTGTCCTCGCCATATTTCTCGAAAAGATAATGATGACAAATGATTTGAATTCCGGTTCACCAAAAAACCCGTCCGCAACGGCAACTTCGCCGGTGCAACCTGCCATCTGGAAACAGATTGTCGCCCGCTATCAGAAACCCTCGCTTGGCGCGGGCGTCTGGCAGATTTTGAACACGCTCATTCCGTTCGTTGCGCTTTGGTATTTGATGTATTTGACGCATTCGATTTCGTGGTGGCTGACGGTTCCTCTGGCGGTTCTGGCGGGCGGATTTCTGGTCCGGATTTTTATTATTTTTCACGATTGCGGCCACGGCGCTTTTTTTAAATCGCAAAAAGCCAATCACATCGTCGGAGCGATTACCGGGCTGCTCACGTTCACGCCGTATTTTCACTGGCGCTGGCAACACGCGATTCACCATTCCAGCGCGGGCGATCTGGATCGGCGCGGAACCGGGGACGTGTGGACTTTAACGGTGCGGGAATATCTCGAGTCCTCGCGATGGAAACGCTTTTCGTACCGGCTCGCGCGCAATCCGTTCATTTTGTTCGTCGTCGCGCCGTTGTTTCTGTTTCTCGTGATGCAACGTTTTCACGCTTCCAAAGCCGGAAAAAAAGAAATTCTTTCGGTCTATTGGACAAATCTCGGAATCGCCGTGATCGCCGCCGGTTTAAGCTATTTTTTTGGAATCAAAGATTATCTCATCATCCAATTGATCGTCGTCGCGGTCGCCGGTTCGGCGGGCGTGTGGCTGTTTTACGTGCAGCATCAGTTCGAAGGTGTTTATTGGGAGCGCAGCGAGGAATGGGATTATACGACCGCCGCGTTGCAGGGCAGTTCATTTTACAAGCTGCCGAAAATTCTCCAATGGTTTTCGGGCAACATCGGTTTTCATCACATTCATCATCTCAGCCCGCGCATTCCGAATTACAATCTGGAAAAATGCCACAACGCCGAGCCGCTGTTTCAATCCGTCAAACCCATCACGCTGTTTTCCAGTTTCAAATCCTTCACGTTCCGGCTCTGGGACGAACAACGCTGCAAACTGGTCGGCTTCGGCCATCTCCGCGCTTTGCGCCGAGAGCAAAACGCGGCAATGCGCGAGTGACTGAAAATTCCGCATGAACCCGCGTTTCCGAGCCGCGCTGTGGATCGTAATCGGAATTGATCTGGTCGTGCTGCTGTTCGCGATTTTTCCGCGCGCGTTCGCCCATGTGCAAAGCGCCGCGCGCGATTTGCGCTCCTGCTGGTGGCTGATTTTCCTGTTTGCGCTGGGCCTTTGGCTGTTGTCCGGAATTGGCCGGACGAAAAAATGATTGGCTGAAACGGACGCAACCGGCTACCGATCCGCGGAACCTCGAAACAAATCGGGCCGCTGCTTCCGCGCTTATCTTCGCTGATGGATTTCATAAATCAGCGCCGATGAGCGACGATCAGCGGTTGAAAAAATTCCACTCGAAATGCTCGGTTCTCCCGGCTTGTTTTAAAAATCGGAGAGCGATAACTTTCGCGAATGCAATTTCCCGCCGTTTCAGTTTCGCGGTTTTGCGCGCATTCCTTTTGCGCCTTTGCAGTCACCGCAATTGTCGCGCTCGAAATTTTCTTTTTACCGGCGCCTCACGTTCGCGCGGATTGGAAACTGCTCTGGAGCGATGAATTCAACGGCGTTTCCATCAACCCGAATCATTGGAAATTCGAAACGGGAAATCACAACGGCTGGGGAAATCGCGAACTGGAATATTACACCAGCAATCCGCAAAACGCTTTTGTCAGCAACGGCCTGCTTCACATCGTCGCAAGAAAAGAATCCACCAACGGATTTTCCTATACGTCGGCGCGGATGAAAACGCAGGGATTTTTTTCAAAGCAATATGGCCGCTTCGAGTTTCGCGCCAAACTCCCGCAAGGCCAGGGTTATTGGCCGGCGCTGTGGCTCATGCCCGAGCATTCCCGTTACGCCGGCTGGCCATCGTGCGGAGAAATAGACGTGATGGAAAATCGCGGAAAATATCCGGCCGTTGTGCAGGGAACC
>DASSNZ010000258.1:0-9302 GCA_035701135.1 Verrucomicrobiia bacterium | reverse complement strand
CGAAGCAAAATTCCCGATTCGCGCTGGGCGGCGATTGGAATTCCGACCGTCAAGGAAACCTCCGCGATTATTGTGAATCGCCTGCTCGATCCGGAAACCGGCTATCCGCCCGCGGCTCGCGCCGAATTGCGGACAAAACTGGGCCTGCCCGCGGAAGCTTCAATTTCGCCCGCTCCGGAAACGACCAATTCCGTTCCGCAATCAGTGACGAATGCGGTTCCCTCCGTAAAATAACTGGCCTTGCGGTTTGAACGATTCGGACTTCCAGGATCTGAATTTCTTTGCACACGAATAATGCGTTCGATTGCAATCGTGTTCAAAGTCGCTTGATTATTCGCCGGAAATCGGCGATGGATTGGATTGTTCACAATTTAATCGCGTTTTTGATCGAGCGCGGAAAAGCCGATGCCTAACATTTCAGAACTTCATGTGAACGGAAAAACGGTTCCGGTGAACGCCGAGGGCGAATGCAGTTTGCTGGACGTGCTTCGCGACGATCTTGGATTGACAGGCACGAAGTACGGTTGCGGCGAGGCCCAATGCGGCGCCTGCACGGTTTTGATTGACGGCGTTCCCACCCGATCGTGCGTTACCAGCGTCGGTGGTATCGGAAAAAGGAAAATCACCACGATCGAAGGCATTGAACAAAACGGACGACTCCATCCGTTGCAGGAAGCGTTTCTGAAATTCGATTCGTTTCAATGCGGTTACTGCACTTCGGGAATGATCATGAGCGGCGTCGCGTTATTGCGGAAATCGAAAAATCCTTCCGAAGATGAAATTATCCGCTCGATGAACGGAAACATCTGCCGTTGCGGCGTGTATGGGCGCATCATTTCTGCGATCAAAGAAGGAGCGCAAAAATTGCGAAACGGAGACGCATGAAAAACAACCAGGCGAAATCCGAGCCGTTGTTCGAGGCGGAGCGTTACGAGCTTGCCGCCGCGCCGTTTTATCATTTTGACCTGGATCGCCGCGAGTTTTTCAAAACGTTAGGCTGCGGCATTGTTGTTTTGCTTTTCATCGAAGCCGCCGTCGCGCAGGAATCCGGCGGACGAGAACGGCGTCGCGGACGCCCGCAACGTCCGGCGGAAATCAGCGCGTGGCTTCACATCGGGGAAAACGGAACCGTCACGGTTTTCAACGGCAAAGCGGAAATGGGCCAGAACATTCGCACATCGCTCTCGCAGGCTGTCGCCGAGGAACTTCACGCGCCGATTGATTCAATCAAACTTGTCATGGCGGACACCGATTTGACGCCGTGGGACGCAGGAACGTTTGGCAGCCGTTCCACGCCGGACATGGGACTTCAACTTCGCCGTGTTTCTGCCGCCGCGCGGGAAGCATTGCTGGATTTGGCGGCCGAGCATTTTAAAACGGACCGCGCGTCGCTGACTGTCGCAGATGGAAAAATTTCCAAATCGGGCGGCGGCGAAGCGATCGGTTTTGGCGAATTGACCCGCAGCCGCGAACTCGTGAAATCGGTGGCGGAAGAAACGAAGACCGCGCCCGCGACGGATTGGAAAATCGCTGGCACCTCCGTTCCCAAAGTGGATGGACGCGATTTCGTGACAGGCCGGCATCAATACGCGTCGGACATCCGGCGCCCCGGAATGTTACGCGGGAAAGTGCTTCGTCCATCGGCTTTCGACGCCAAATTGAAATCGCTCGACACGAAATTGGCGGAAGCGATTTCCGGCGTGACGATTGTTCACGACGGGAATTTCGTCGGCGTGACCGCGCCGAACACACTGATTGCGTCACGGGCGATCAATGCGATTCAAGCCGAATGGACATCATCCAGTTCGCAGCCGTCGAGCAATGGACTGTTTGATTATCTGCGGAAAAATTCGCGCGGTTCGGGGAACGAAAATTTTTCTCAAAACGAGGATTCATCCGGACAAAATTCCGCGGAACACCGATTAAAACAAACCTACACCATTGCTTACATCGCGCACGCTCCATTGGAACCGCGCGCGGCGGTTGCGGAATGGAACGACGGAAAATTGACCGTTTGGACGGGAACGCAAAGACCTTTTGGCGTTCGCGGCGAACTGGCGCGCGCGTTTGGAATTTCCGAGGAAAAAATCCGCGTGATCGTGCCGGACACCGGTTCGGCTTACGGCGGCAAACACACGGGCGAAACGGCGATCGAGGCCGCGCGTCTGGCCAAAGGCGCGGGAAAACCCGTGAAGCTGGTTTGGACGCGCGAGGAGGAATTTACCTGGGCGTATTTTCGGCCTGCCGGAGTGATTGATATTTCCAGCGCGGTTCGCGCCGACGGAACGATCAGCGCATGGGAATTTCATAATTACAATTCCGGCGGTTCCGGCATTCGAAGTCCATACGATATTCCGTCGCAGAAAACGGAATTTCATCAGACGGATTCGCCGCTTCGCCAGGGTTCCTATCGCGCGCTCGCGGCGACGGCAAATCATTTCGCGCGGGAAGTTCACATGGACGAACTCGCGGCGATTTTGAAAATGGATCCGCTGGAATTTCGTTTGAAGAATTTGAAAAATGACCGGCTGCTCGCGGTGTTGAAAGCTGCGGCTGATGCCTTTGGCTGGGCGAAAATGAAATCGTCCGAAGATCGTGGATTTGGAATTGCCTGCGGAACGGAGAAGGGGAGTTGCATCGCGACGTGCGCGGAAGTTTTGGTGGATCGCAAAACCGGCGGCGTCCGCGTTTCGCGCGCGGTGGTCGCGTTTGAATGCGGCGCGATCGTGAATCCAAACGAACTGAAAAGCCAGGTCGAGGGCGGCGCGGTGATGGGCATTGGCGGCGCGTTGTTTGAAGCAATTCAGTTCGAGAACGGGCGCATTACGAATCCGCATTTCGCGAGCTATCGAGTTCCCCGATTTCGAGACGCGCCGGAAATCCAGGTCGTGCTGGTCAATCGCAAAGACCTGCCGTCCGCGGGCGCGGGCGAAACGCCGGTCATGACCATCGCTCCGGCGATTGGAAACGCAATTTTCGCCGCGACGGGTGTTCGCCTCCGCTCAATGCCAATGGCACCGGAGGGATTGAAATTGTAATTTGGAAATGCGCCGGAAAAATTTTCAAATTTCTTCAAGTCCAATTTTGAAAATCACGGGGAAAACCCGGTGACGATGGATTGGACGACAGTTCAGGTTCTGGCCGTTCTTTTTCTGGCGACATTTATCCGTTCCGCATTTGGATTCGGCGAAGCTCTGGTCGCGGTTCCACTGCTTGCGTTTTTGATTCCGGTGAAAGCCGCCGCGCCCATCGCCGTTCTGCTTTCGATTACGATTGCCGCCGTCATTATCGCTCAGGATTGGCGCGAGATTCATTTTCGCAGCGCCGGACGGTTGATTCTTTCCACGTTGTTTGGATTGCCGCTGGGACTTTTCATGCTGACGGCGGTCGCGGAAGAAATGGTCAAAGCGATTCTCGCCGTCGTGATCATCGCTTTCTCCGGGTATTCATTGACGAGCCGAAAACAACTGGAATTGAAAGATGACCGGCTGGCATGGATTTTTGGTTTTGGCGCGGGAATTCTCGGCGGCGCTTATGGAATGAACGGTCCGCCGCTGGTGATTTATGGCGCGCTCCGGCGTTGGCAGCCGAAACATTTTCGCGCGACGCTTCAAGGATATTTTCTGCCGGCCAGCCTGATTGGAATGTGCGGTTACGCGCTGCTGGCGTTGTGGACTCCGGTTGTGACGCGTTATTATCTGATGTCGTTGCCGCTGGTTTTGATCGCGATTTTTTTGGGCCGGATCGCCAACCGGCGAATGAACAGCCGATTGTTTCTGCTTTATGTTCATCTCGGATTGATCGTGACCGGCATCCTTCTTCTCGTCAGTTCGCAGCGATGATTTTCCGGCGTCCGCCCGGCTTGCACAAGCGGTTCGCAAACCGTATTCTTTGGCCATGACTGCAACATTGTCCAAAAGCCAGGCGGAATTGCCGAGGCTGGTTGAACTCGCCAGCCAGGGCGAGGACGTGGTCATCACGGTCGAGGGCAAACCGAAAGCGCGATTAACGCGGGCGGATATGTCGTCTGGAGAAAAACCGGCTGGTAAGACGAAAATGGATTTGGCAGCGCGCGCCAAACAACTGGCTGCTCTGCGCGACAGATATAATCTTGGGAAAAGCGGACCCACAGCGGACCAGATTTTGGAAGACACTCGCAAAGACCGATTGTGGTGACGTATGCGTTACCGGGATACGTCCGCGCTCGCCAAATTATATGTTGCTGAATCGGATTCCGCGCTGTTTTCCGATTATTTTTCTAATTATGGCGTCATTATTTTTCCACCAAACGATTTTGCCAAATGAAAGTAACTTTAAACTGGCTCAAACAATACGTTGATTTCAACTGGTCGCCCGAGGAACTGACCGAGCGGCTCACCTTGCTCGGACTGGAGGTTGAGAATGTTCAGAAAATCAGCGGCGAATTCGAAGGCATTGTTGTCGCGCAAGTCGTCACGCGCGATAAACATCCGAACGCCGACAAGCTTTCGCTCTGCCGCGTCAATGATGGAAAAGGCGAACGCCAGATCGTTTGCGGCGCGCAAAATTTCAAGGCGGGCGACAAAGTTCCTCTGATTCTTCCCGGCGCGTCGTTGCCGTTGAAGCCCGGCGAAAAAGAGCCGTTCACAATCAAGGTCGGGAAAATCCGCGGCATGGAATCCCAGGGAATGATGTGTTCGCCGCAGGAACTTGGCTTGCCCGATCAGGTGGACGGCCTGCTGATTTTGCGCGAGGACGCGATTGTCGGCCAGCCATTCGCGGAATATCTCGGGCGCGCCGGAGGCGACGTCGTTTATGATCTGGAAATCACGCCGAACCGGCCCGACTGGAACAGCGTCATTGGAATCGCTCGCGAAATTTCCGCGCTCACGGGAAATCCGCTGAAAATTCCCGACATTTCGGAAGGACGAGTTACACGAGTTCCTGACTCCACACGAGATTCCGAAATTTCCGAAGAATTTGGGACTCGTGAAACTCGTCCTTACGAAAAAGCGGAGGAACTTGTCGCGGTTCGCATTGAAGATCCCGAACTTTGCCCGCGTTACACCGCGCGCGTTATCAAAGGCGTGAAAATCGGCCCAAGCCCGGATTGGTTGAGAAATGCGCTGGAGAAAGCCGGCGTTCGCAGCATCAACAACGTCGTGGACGTGACAAATTTCGTGATGCTGGAAATCGGCCAGCCGTTGCACGCGTTCGATTATCATCTGATTTCAAAAAGCGCCGACGGCAAACCCGTGATTGTCGTGCGTCGCGCGAAAGACGGAGAATCTTTCGTCACACTCGACGGCCAAAAGCGTTCGCTCACGAGCGAGATGCTGTTGATCGCCGATGAGCAAAAAGGGATCGCGCTCGCCGGAATCATGGGCGGACAAAACACCGAAATCCAGCCGCAGACCACGGACGTGCTGATTGAAAGCGCATATTTCAATCCGACAAATATTCGCCGCACGAGCAAAACGCTCGGACTGCGCAGCGAATCGAGTTATCGTTTCGAGCGCGGCGCGGATGTTGAAATTTGCGATTGGGCGAGCCGCCGCGCGGCGCAACTGATTTTGAAAACTGCCGGTGGTCATCTGGCCGAAGGCGCGGTGGATGTTTATCCGAAACCGTCCGCGCTCAGGGAAATTTCCCTGCGGCATCGCAAGGTGAATGAATTGTTAGGAATTGAACTAAGTCCGGAAGAAATGGAATTTTTTCTCGGGCAGCTTGGCTTGAAAAAAATTTCGCAAAAGCCCGCTCCGGTTGGCGGAGAAATTTCTTCCGAACCGGTTATTCTTCGTATTCCGAGTTTCCGTGTGGATTTGAAACGCGAAGTGGATTTGATCGAGGAAATCGCGCGCCTCCACGGCGTCGAAAAAATTCCATCCACTCCGCCGCGCGGCGCGATTGGCTCGAATCCATTCGACGCCGTTCAGGATGAAATTTCCGAAGCGCGTCAAATTCTCCGCGGACTTGGATTGAACGAAGCGCAAGGGCAGACGCTGATTTCAAAATCCGAAGCGCGAACCGTGAGCGCGGATGAAATGGTCGCGCTCTCCAATCCGCTCAGCTCGGAAATGGATGTTTTGCGACCCAGCCTTTTGACCGGATTGATCCACAGTTTGCGCCACAATATCAGCCGGAAATCGTACGATGTCGCTTTGTTTGAAATTGGCCGCGTGTTTTCCCAAAAGGAAAAACTGGCGGAAGAACGCCGCATTGCAATCGCCATCACGGGACGGCGCAATCCGCTGTTCTGGAGCGGTGACGAACGGGAAGCGAAGTTCGATATTTACGATTTGAAGGGATTGCTTGAGGAATTTTTCGAGCAGTTCGGAATGCGTGGAATGGCTTATCAACGCCGGCCGGAAAGCGCCGCAATCTTTCTCGAATCCGCCTCGATTCAGCTTGGGAAACAAAATCTGGGCGAATTCGGCCAGTTGCTTCCCGCGCTGGCGAAACAATATGATTTGCGCGACGCGGTTTTTCTCGCCGAACTGAATCTGGACCTGCTGCTCGCACGGCGAAATCCGTCCAGGTCCTTCAAAGCGCTGCCCGCGTTTCCATCGAGCCGGCGCGACGTGGCGATGCTCGTTCCGGAAAACACCACGCACGATTCGGTGTTGCAAGTTGTTAGGCAAACCCGGCCCGCGAACCTGGAATCCGTCGAACTGTTCGATGTTTTTCGCGGAAAAAATCTTCCCGCCGGACAGAAAAGCATGGCTTACGCGCTCACGTATCGAAATGCGGAACGCACGCTGACCGACGCGGAAGTGAACGCCGCGCACGAAAAAGTTGTGGAGCAGCTCAGGAAAACGATTCACGCGACCATTCGCGAACAATGATCAGCGGCGTTCCGTGGATTTTTTGCGGAACCGCGTTTTCAATTTCTTGAATCGCTCCCGCGCCTTTTCCCGGAGTCGCCGCGCCCAGGCGAATTCCGTCGAGAGAATTGCCAGACCAAGCGGAATTACCACGATGGCCGGGCCGGGAAGAATTATCATCGCAATGCCCACGAGCAGAACGAGTCCGCCCAGGATTCCGATGAGAATTCGTCGGACGGGATTCGAAAGTTGGTCCAGCTTTAACGCGCGATTGAATTTTTGAGAAATGTCTTTGGTTCGTGCCCAGGCCATCTTCGCCAAAATCGTGTGTAAAAATTAATTCCGCAAGCTCCAGCCTGTGGGGAAATGTCCGACCGCGCCGGATTACGAATTGCGGGACGCGTTCGCGGCAGCCACGAATTCCCCCGCGCGCCGCGTCAGTTCCGCCCAATCCGCGTCCTGCAAAATTTTTGAGGAAACGAGCGACGATCCGGCGCCCACGGCGACGCATCCGGCTTTGAACCATTCCGCGACGTTTCCCGCGTCCACTCCGCCGGTCGGGACAATTTGCAAATGCGGCAGAGGCGCGCGCAACGCCTTGATGTATTTCGGCCCGAGTGTGTCCGCCGGAAAAATTTTGATAAAATCCGCGCCGGCCTCGTGCGCGCGCTGCGCCTCGGTCGGAGTGTAGGAACCCAGCATGATCGGGCGGTTCGCGGCGGCGGCAATCGGAATCAAATCCAACTGGCAAACGGGCGTGACGACAAATTCCGCGCCGGCATCAATCGCGGCGCGGCACGTTTTCGCGTCCAGCACGGTTCCCACGCCGATCAGCGCGCGATGGCCTAACGTTTTGCTCGCCTCGCGAATCGCCTCGATGGCATTCGGCGTGGTCATTGTGATTTCGACGGCGATGACGCCGCCCGCGATCAGGGCTTCGGACAAAGGCAAAACCTGTTCCGCTTTTTGCGCGCGGACGACCGCGATGATTCCTGGCTTTTTAAGAAGGGAAATGATTTCCGATTTGGTTCGCATGTTTTAAATTTTTTGGGAAACAACGTCGCGCACAATGTCTAAAACTCGTTCCGGCGCGGCGATTTTTTCCTCGCGCGTCGCGAGATGCCGGATTTTAAAAACGATTTTTCCCGTATCATTTTTTTGAATTTTCACTATGGCTTTTGTTTTCAATTCCTGCGCGCGTTTGAATTGTTTGTCCGGTTTTATCGGCGTCAGCGGAAACTCGGTCGCAATTCCAGCCGAACGCATCTGCTGAATCCATTTCAGCGATTCGACGCGAAGCGACTCATCTTCAATCAAAACGAACGCGTCCACGCCTGCGTCGAATTGCGGCAACAGACCGCGCGCTTTGAGCAATTCGAGCAGGACGACATCACCCATTCCGAAACCCAGCGCGGGCAGGTTGACTTTTCCACCGCTGATGAGTTTGATGAGATTGTCGTAACGTCCGCCGCCCGCGATGGCGCGAAATTCTCCTTTGCGATCGAACGCTTCAAAAACAACGCCGGTATAATAAGCCAAACCGCGAATGACGTGGTAATCGACTTTGACGAAATCGCCCAGGCCACGCGCGGAAAGATTTTTGAGAATTAAGTCCAGTTCTGTCGTGGGCGCGCCGCTTTTGATAAATTCGGTTACTTCATCGAACGAAATTCCCAATGTCGCCAATTTGCTTTTGCTTTCCTCCGGTTTCTCGCGCTCCAGCTTGTCGATGATTTGATAAAACTGATATTCGCTCGTTACGTCGTTTCCGCGTTCCGTGTTCGCCGTTGCGCCTTTGTAAAATTCCTGCCACGCATTGCGGCTGCTCAAGCGAATGACAAAGTCTTCAGCGGTCAAACCGAAGGAGCGCAATGTGTCGATGAGCAGCGCGATCAATTCAGCCTCAGCCGCAACATCGCTCTCGCCGAAAATATCGCAGTTGAATTGGAAATGTTCGCGGAGCCGTCCTTTTTGCTGGCGTTCGTAGCGGAACAATTGCGGAATCGCGAACCACTTGATCGGCTTTTTGTAATTGCGTTCGGTCGAAGAAATCATTCGCGCCAGAGTCGGCGTCATTTCCGGTCGCAAGGCAATGGCACGCTCGCCTTTGTCCACGAAATTGTAGAGTTGCCCCACGATTTCCTCGCCGCTTTTGAGTGTGAAAAGTTCGAGCGGTTCCAATGGCGGACCGTCGTATTCGCGGAATGCGTAACGCCGCGCCGTCTCGCGCCATTTGCTGAAAATGTATTGGCGCGCATCAGCGCTCCACGCATCGGAATTGGGGAGCGGTTCGGGATAAAAATCGCGGAAGCCGGGCAAACGTTCCATAAATCACGGACGAAAATGCCCAAAAGAACCCGGAGGAAAAAGCTATTTCTGGGAGCGAATTGCTATTCGGTCGGTTGAGACTCGCCGCTGTTTTGCGGCGACAATTTCAAAACCGCCTCGCGCATTTCCTTTCCCGGCTTGAACTTCACCACGGCGCGTTGCGGAATGGGA
>DASSNZ010000257.1:0-6060 GCA_035701135.1 Verrucomicrobiia bacterium | reverse complement strand
GCGAAATTGTCCGAAGGCGCGCGCGTACGGTTCACGCCGCCGTTTCTAATTCAGCCGGCGCGACTCGATGTCTCGGCGAATCTGTCGCGGCAATCGTGGTTCGACGCGAGCGGAATTTTGCGCGGCACGGCGTTTTTCCAGCCCGGGACGAATGAGTATCCGCACATCGGTTTCGCGCTGAACGGCGACGGCGTGACTGTTTCAAATTTTCAATCCAGAACGCTTCAACTGAACGGCGAATTCAACTGGCCGCGGATCAGACTGGCTTCGACACGAATCGTAATGGCCAACGGTTCGCAGGCGATTCTGAGCGGCGTTTTCAACGTGCCGGAAAAAAATATCGAACGCGGCGAAGTGAATTTCTCGGGCGCGCCCGGCTCGAAACTTTTGCCGGCGGGTTATTCATTTGAGAAGGCAAATCTCGACGCGCATTTCAGCGGGCCGCTGTCGGCGATTTCTCATTCCGGAAAACTCGAAGCGGCAAATGTCGTGATTCCAAACGGAAAACCGATGAACGTGAGCGCAGGCTGGAACGGACTCGGATTGAATTTGCGGCAGGCGGCGGTGTCGTTTTCCACGAGCAACGCCATGTTAGGATTTCGCGGCGCGCTCAAAACGGGTCGTGAGGGCATGGAAATTTCCGTTTCCGAAATGTCGCTTCAATCGAGCCATCAAGCGGCAATGAAACTTGAAAAACCGTTTCAAATCGCGTTCCAAAAAACCGAAACCAACGGCTCGCCGGAAAACTGGAATCTGCGGATTCAACCGGCGCATTGGATTGGCGATGGACGCAATCTGAATCTGGAAGCGGACGTAAACTGGCCGGAACGCGGAACTTTTCGCGTCGCCGCGCACGGATTGACAACCGATTTGCTGAAAGAATTTTTTAAGCTGCCGGAAGCAAATGCGACGTTGAAAAATTTCGCGCTGACCGGCGGTTGGACGAACGGGCCGATTTCGTTTTCGCTGAATTCGCTTGCGGAAATCGCCGCCAATCCCCGCCACACTTTTTCGGCGAAAGCGGATTTGACCGGCGGCGGCGACGGAATTTCGATCCGGCAACTTTCCGTTTCGTCGGCCACGCAAATGGTTTGTCACGCGGAAGGCGCGTTGCCGTTTGTTTTTCAGCCGGTCGCGCGCGGCGATATTTTACGGATTGAGGCGAATCGTCCGCTGGCGTTGCGCGCGTTCACGGAAACCAATTCATTGTTGTGGAGCCAGCTTGCGGAAATTTCCGGCGTGCGATTGAGCGATCCGCTTTTGTCCGCGAACGTGAGCGGCACCTGGTCGCAGCCGCAAGGCGCGATTGCGATGTCCGCGACGAGCATTGAATTTCCCGGCGAAGTGCGGCGCTTGCCAAAAATCGAGGACCTCGCGCTGAATGTAAAACTGAATCGCGATGCAATTTCTCTCTCGCGATTTCAGGCGTTCGTGGAAGACCAGCCGATTCGCGCGACGGCGGACATGCCGCTGGGTGAAGGATTCTGGACGGCGCTGTTGCACGGACGGCGCAAATTCGACTGGCGTGAAGTGAATGCGGAAATCGAAATGAGCAACGCGCAGATCGCGCCGTTCACAGTGTTCGTGCCGGACATTCTCGCGCCGCAGGGAGAATTTAGCGTGAAGCTTGGATTGAAGCGCGGCGGCAAAATCAGCGGCGAAATGGATTTTGAAAATGTGACGACGCGTCCTCTGGCCACGCTCGGTCCCATGCGAAATGTACACGCGACAGCATTGCTGAAGAATGACGAAATCACGCTGACAAACGCGGCGGCAAACATCGGCGGCCAGCCGATCCGGCTTCATGGCGACGTTCAACTCGGCGAAAATTTCTGGCGAAACAAATCGCTGCCGCCGTTTCAACTTTACGTGAGCGGAACGAATGTTCCGCTCGTGCGCCAGGCGAATGTTCTTGTGCGCGCGGATTTGAATGTCGCGATTACAAATTATGTCGCAACCAACGCGATTGTCGCCGGAACAGTCAAACTGCGGGACAGTTTTTTCCTCAGCAATTTGAAAGACCTTGCGCCCGGAAAAGTTGCCGCGCCGGAACGACGTCCGCCATATTTCAGCGTTGAAGCCGAGCCGTTCGCGAACTGGCGGCTCGCATTGCAGGTGACGGGCGAGAAATTTCTGAAGGTGCAAAGCCCGCTGTTTCGCGGCGTTGTTTCCACGACGATGCAACTGGAAGGAACTTTGAAGGAACCGCTCGCGCTCGGCGAGGCGCGGATCAATTCCGGAAACGTCACGTTTCCGTTCGGCAGTCTGGCCGTGCAACAAGGTTTTGTTTCGTTGACCAGCGCGAATCCGTATCATCCGCGACTGTTTGTCAACGCGACGGCGCAACGGCTTGGTTACGACATCAAAATGGAGGCGACCGGCCCGGCGGACCAGCCGATTGTGCAATTTTCATCCAGTCCGCCGCTGAGTTCGGAAGACATTGTTTTGATGCTCACGACCGGGCGTTCGCCACAGGGAATTGCGAACGCGGGAACGCGGCAGCGCGCGCAAGGCATCGCCGTTTTTGTCGGAAAAAATCTGCTGTCGGAATTTGGCATCGGCGGCGGCGGAGAAGATCGTCTGACGGTGCGCTCGGGCGAGCAGGTGACCGAGGCGGGCAAACCGACCTACGAAGCGGAATATAAATTGACCGACGACTGGTCGCTCGTCGGGGAATACGATCGTTTCGGCGATTACAACGCCGGATTGAAATGGAGAATATATTCCAAATGAAAACGCGCGGCGGGATTTTTTTTAGAAATGCAAAATCGTTTTTTGTGATCTGCTGCGTTTTCGCGTTGTTTCTGATACGGACGAATGCGGCTGAAAGTTCAACCAACGTCGCGCCCGCGAAATTGAAAGTTTCCGGTTACGGATTTTTCGGCGATTTGCAGATCAAGCGCATGTTAGGCATTTTGAACGAGGGAAAAAAGAAACCGGAATTTTTCGACGCGAATTTCATCGAGGACGCGTCGTTGCTCATTCTGTCGCGATTGCGGGACGACGGCTATTTGCGTCCGGTTTTGAGGGCGCGAGTGGTCCTGGAGGACGGGCGCGAAGTTTCATTGAATCTGACCCGGGTCATGGAGGAGCCGCTGCCGCGTCCGCTGCGGGCGACGCGGGTGCGATTCGAAATCAGAAAAGGATTGTTGTATTATTTTCGGAACCTGGAATTTTCCGGGCTTCACGCCATTTCCGAAAAACAGGCGCGGCGTTATTTCATCGAAACCGGCGGATTGCTTTCACTTAAAGGCAATCGGATTTACTCGCCGGATCAGTTGAAGCACAGCGTTGAAAATCTGACTTCTGAATTGCAGCGCCTGGGATTTCACGATGCGACGGTCACGGTGGCGGATTTCAAAAGCAACGATCACACCGGCGAGGTGGACGCGCGAATTGAAGTGAGCGAAGGCGCGAAATATTTCGTCCGCTCCGTGCGCGAGGAAATTCGTTACGGAAATGAAACGGAACCCGCGGAAGTGAAAACGAATTGGCCGGCGCAACCTTACTCGAAAATCTGGGAGCAGGATTTTGCGCAGAGCATTCGCACGAATTTTTATCGGCAGGGCTATCCCGACGCGGCGGTTGCGCTGGAAATCACGAATCGCATCGCGGGAACGAATGAGGTTCATCTGGATTTCCTGGCGCGCGTCAGCGCCGGACCGCGTGTTCGAGTCGGCAAAGTGAGTTTTACCGGATACAAACACACGCGCAAATCGGTGATCGAGCGGCGCGCTTCGATCAAAACCGGCGAGTGGCTCAACCGGATTCGCGCCGAGCGCGCGCGTTACCGGCTTTCACGGCTGGGCGTTTTTGATTCGGTGGAATTGCAATATCATGCCGTGGACGAACACACGCGCGACGTAAATTACCTGCTTCACGAGGGAAAACAGATTGATGTGAATTTATTGTTCGGCTACGGCAGTTACGAATTGTTGCGCGGCGGCGTGCAGTTGGATCAATACAACGTGTTCGGCCTCGCGCATCATCAGGAATTGAAACTGATTCAGTCCTTCAAATCCTCCAGCGCGGATTACACTTATACAATGCCGGAATTTTTCGGCGAAAATATGGACGTGTTTTTGAATGCCTCCGGATTGCGGCGCGAGGAAATTTCCTTCACGCGACTGGAATACGGCGGAGGAATTGGCGTCCGCCAATTTTTTAAATCCGCCGGAACGGATGTCAGCGCGCGTTACAATTATCAGATTCTTCACGCGTCCGATGCTTCCGCCGCGAAGCTCGAGGGACTTCAAAATTCCCGCGCCGCGGCGATCATTACCGACATCACGCGCGACAAACGCGACAACCCGCTTTATCCGCGCCACGGATACAAACTTTTCAGCGAC
Organism: Verrucomicrobiia bacterium; assembly: GCA_035701135.1. GTDB lineage: Bacteria > Verrucomicrobiota > Verrucomicrobiia > Limisphaerales > DASXHY01 > DASXHY01. Next base: position 1,711 of record DASSNZ010000257.1, on the reverse strand, counting down.
ATCGAAATCGCCAGCGATTATCTCGGCGGCAACGTGAATTATCAGCGGCTGGATCTTTCCACCTCGTGGCATCTGCCGCTCAGCGATTCGCAATGGCTGCATCTGGGATTGAGCCACGGATTTGTGGCGACGGTCGGGAGCGCGAGCAAGGATCTTCCGTTCAACCGCCGGTTTTTTCCGGGCGGCGAAAATTCGATTCGCGGATACCAGGAAGGCGAGGCCGCGCCGCGAAATTCGCATGGGAAAATCGTCGGCGCGGAAACCTACACGCTGGCGAATATCGAATTCGAGCAGGCGCTGACGCCGAAATGGTCGCTCGTGGCGTTTCTGGACAGTCTCGGATTCGCGCGGCGATTGGAGGATTACCCGATGAACGAGGAATTATTTTCGGCGGGCGGCGGCATCAGTTGGAAAACTTTCATCGGCCCGGTGCGGCTGGAATACGGGTACAATTTGAATCCGCGAAAACATGATCCAATCGGGACGCTTCAATTTTCGCTTGGCTTTCCATTTTAAGCCGGACGATGTGACGAAAAATTTTTAACCACGGATGGACACGGATTTACACGGATGAAGAACGGATGATGTTTTCTAGCGAAAAATGCTCAACGTTTCGTGAACTTGGCTGTCTGTTTCGATCTTCTTTTTATCCGTGTGAATCCGTGTCCATCCGTGGTTTACGTTTTCAGGTAACTCGTCGCCGAGTTCGAGAACATCGAATGTGGAATGGGTTTCAAATATTGCCGCGAATTTCTGGTCGCAAATTTTTTCGCGCGGGCTAATCTCCACGCATGACAAAACCGAGGTTTCATTTTCTTTTCCTGCTGATTGCTTTTTTTATCGCGCCTTCGGTCCAGGCGCAGAATTCCAAATCAGTTGCAAGCGCGCATCATTCGCTGTGGAAAGTTCAGGGAACGAGCAATGTTGTTTATCTCGCCGGTTCGGTCCATTTGTTGAAGCCGGAAAATTATCCGCTGCCCGCGCCGATTGAATCCGCATATTCCAATTCGCAAATTCTCGCGTTTGAAACCGATATCGGCAAACTGAACAGTCCCGTCACGCAATTTAGCCTGCTGTCCAAAGCTCAATTGCCGGCGGGCGAAACGCTGCAATCTGAATTGTCGCCGGCGATTTACCGCGCATTCACGAATCATCTTGAGCAAGCCGGATTGCCGGTGATGATGTTTGACACGCTCAAGCCGATGATGGGAATTGCGACGCTGGAACTGCTGGAATTGCAAAAGCTCGGCGCGGATCCCGAACTCGGCCTCGATCAATATTTTTTCAAACGCGCCAAAGAGGACGACAAAAAAATCGTGCCGCTGGAAACGGTGGATTTCCAGATTGGGCTGATTTTTGATTTTTCAAAACCCGAGGAGGAATTGATGGTGAAAACGTCTCTGGAGGAAATTGACCAGACGCGAAAATATTACGACGACATGGTTTCCGCGTGGCAGACCGGAGATTCGGCGAAGCTGGCGAAACTGCTGAATGACGCGATGCGCGATTCGCCGGTGATTTACAAGCGGCTCGTCACGAACCGAAATCAAAACTGGATTCCGAAAATCGAGAAATTGTTGCGCGGACCGAAAAACGCGATGGTCGTCGTCGGCGCGGGACATCTGGTTGGCGACGAAGGCGTGGTGGAATTGCTGAAGAAAAAAGGCTGGAAAGTCACGCAATTGTAAAACCGGATTTCTGCAAAAGCTCA
>DASSNZ010000256.1:0-5676 GCA_035701135.1 Verrucomicrobiia bacterium | reverse complement strand
GAAGCGACGGATTCCGCGATTCAGAAAATGTACGCGCGACTGCTGGATGCGATTCGGGATTCCGGCGCGGGGCAGGGCGGCTTTGAGTTGCTGAAGCCGACGGAAGCGTGGCCGGGAAATCCGACGGCGCAAAATTTTATTCTGATTCAATGGCGCATGGAATCGGAATCCAATGGATTTACTTTTGCGGCGATCAATCTGGCATCGCACCCGGGCCAGTGTTACGCGCCGTTGGTTTTGGAAAACCCTGGAGAAAGCGGATGGGAACTCCGGGATTTTTCGAGCGGTGATTCGCGTCAAATTGCGGGACGCGAATTGAGCGGGCGCGGGATGTTTCTGGATCTGCCGGCGCACGGAACAAAATTATTTCAATTTTCCGGGTTGAACCCATGATTTATTCTTGCGATTCAGCGCGTTTTTTCCAGAATCCACCGCCGCGAAAAAAAACCGGCGGGGACAAAAATGAACTGTTGCGGGGCCGATGATTTTGAGCCAAAACTATAAAAATTTTTATTTTGTCAGTTGAACGAAACCAGAACACGATAAATGAGCAGCAAAAAAGATGGGCGAAACAGCGGCCAAAAGGTTCTACTCGGGCCGCCGCGAAAACAAGGATTGTATGATCCGCAATTCGAGCATGACGCCTGCGGCGTCGGTTTTGTGGTCAACATCAAGGGCGGAAAATCCCATCAGATCGTTTCCGATGCGCTGCAACTTCTCGTAAATCTGGACCATCGCGGCGCGTGCGGATGCGAGGCGAACACGGGCGATGGCGCGGGAATTCTCATGCAGGTTCCGCATGAATTTTTGCTGAAAGCCGCGGCGCAATCCGGTTTCAAACTTCCGGCGCGCGGACAATACGGCGTCGGAATGCTGTTCATGCCGCCCGATGCCGCCGAGCGCGAAGCCGCGAAAGCCGCGTTTACAAAAATTATCGCGGACGAAGGACAAACGCTTTTGGGATGGCGCGACATTCCGACGGACAATTCGTCGCTGGGCAAAACCGCGCAGGCCGCCGAGCCGTTCATGATGCAGGTTTTCATCGGGCGCGCCGCGGCGCTCAAGGACGATCAGGCGTTCGAACGGAAACTGTTTATTATTCGGAAAGTCGCCGAGCAAACGATTCGTTACAGCGGAAAGTTCGCGGGCGGAAAATGGTTTTACGTTTCGAGCCTCTCGTGCCGGACGGTCATTTACAAAGGAATGCTCATGCCGGAGCAGGTCGCGAAATATTATCCCGACTTGCGCGATCCGGAAATGACCACCGCGCTCGCGCTGGTGCATTCGAGATTTTCGACAAATACGTTTCCAAGCTGGGACCGGAGTCACCCGTACCGGTATCTTGCGCACAACGGCGAAATCAACACGCTTCGCGGCAACATCAATTGGATGCGCGCGGGTGAAGCGAATTTCCGCTCGCCGTTGTTTGGCGATGACATCAAAAAAGTTTTGCCCGTGGTCAACGCGGACGGAAGCGATTCGGCCATTTTCGACAACTGCCTGGAAATGCTTGTCATGGCGGGCCGTGAATTGCCGCACGCCGTGATGATGATGGTTCCCGAGCCGTGGGAAAATCACGAGAGCATGAGCGCGGAGAAACGCGCGTTCTACGAATTTCATTCGTGTCTGATGGAACCCTGGGATGGTCCGGCATCCATTGCGTTCACCGACGGCGTGCGAATCGGCGCGTCGCTGGATCGAAATGGATTGCGTCCGTCGCGTTATTACGTCACGAAAGATGATTTCGTCATTATGGCGTCGGAAGCCGGCGTGCTCGACATTGCGCCCGAGCGCATTCTGACCAAAGGCCGTTTGCAGCCCGGACGCATGTTTCTAGTGGACACCGAGCAGGGACGCATCGTTTCGGACGAGGAATTGAAGAGCAAATATGCGTCGGAACATCCGTATCGCGAGTGGCTGGATAAATATCATGTTTTGCTGAAAGACCTTCCCGAGCCGCCGCATTCGCACGAGCCGGATCACAAAACCGTGCTGCAACGGCAGGTCGCGTTCGGCTACACGTTTGAGGATTTGCGATTGATTCTCGGCCCGATGGCCAACGACGGTGTTCAGCCGATCGGCTCGATGGGAACCGACACGCCGCTCGCGGTTCTGTCGAACCGGCCGCAATTGCTTTACAATTATTTCAAGCAATTGTTCGCGCAGGTGACAAATCCGCCGATTGATCCGATTCGCGAGGAGAATATTACCTCGACCGAAACGATGGTCGGTTCGCGCGGCTCGCTGCTGACGCCAAAACCGGAAAGTTGCGCGTTGATCAAGCTGGAGCATCCGCTTCTCACGAACGAAGATCTGGAAAAACTCCGGCACGTGGATCGCCCCGGATTCAAAGCCGCGACACTGCCGATTTTGTTTAAAGCAAAAGGTGCGTCGGGCATCCTGCCCGACAAGAACAATGCGGGTTCTGCCAGTCTCGAAACCGCGTTGAATGAATTGTTTGCCGCGGCGGACAAAGCCATCGTGGACGGCGCGAGCATTTTGATTCTTTCCGATCGCGGTGTGAACTCGGAAAACGCGCCGATTCCCGCGCTGCTCGCGGTCGCCGGTTTGCATCATCATCTGATTCGCGCCGGCACACGCTCGAAAGTCGGGCTGGTGTTGGAATCCGCCGAACCGCGCGAGGTGCATCATTTCTCGCTTTTGATCGGATACGGCTGCAGCGCGATCAATCCATATCTCGCGTACGAGACTCTGGACGACATGATCCGCCAGGGCCTGTTGGTCAATCTCGACCACAAAACGGCGATCAAGAAATACATCAAAGCCGCCATCAAAGGCGTTGTCAAAACGATGGCCAAGATGGGCATTTCCACGATTCAAAGCTATCGCGGCGCGCAAATCTTTGAAGCCATTGGGCTGAACAGCGCGTTCGTAAATAAATATTTTACCTGGACGCCGACACGCATCGAAGGCGCGGGGCTTGACGTGATTGCCGAGGAAGTTTTGAAACGGCATCGCCACGCGTTTCCGGATCGCCAGGTCAACGGCGCGGCGCTCGACACCGGCGGCCAATATCAATGGCGCGACAACGGCGAGTATCACCTGTTCAATCCGCAAACGATCCACAAGTTGCAAATCAGTTGCCGGCTGGGAAGCTACAAGGTTTTCCGGGAATACTCGGAACTGGTGAACAATCAGGCGCAGCATCTCTGCACACTGCGCGGTTTGCTGGATTTCAAATGGGCGGAAAAACCGTTGCCCATCGAGGAAGTCGAATCGGTGGATGAAATCGTGAAACGGTTCAAAACCGGCGCGATGAGTTACGGCTCAATTTCCAAGGAAGCGCACGAGGCGCTCGCCATTGCGATGAATCGCATCGGCGGCAAAAGCAACACCGGCGAAGGCGGCGAAGACCCGGCGCGTTACACCTGGACGAACGAGCGGAAGGATTCGAAAAATTCCGCGATCAAACAGGTTGCTTCGGGACGTTTCGGCGTCACGAGTTATTACCTTGTCAACGCGCGCGAGTTGCAGATCAAAATGGCGCAGGGCGCGAAACCCGGCGAAGGCGGCGAATTGCCCGGGCGCAAAGTTTCTCCGGAAATTGCAAAGACGCGGCATACGACGCCGGGCGTGGGATTGATTTCGCCCCCGCCGCATCACGACATTTATTCAATCGAAGATCTGGCGGAGTTGATTCACGACCTGAAAAATTCCAATCGCGACGCGCGCATCAGCGTGAAGCTCGTGGCGGAAGTCGGCGTGGGCACTGTCGCCGCAGGCGTGGCCAAAGCGCACGCGGACGTGGTGCTCATCAGCGGTCACGACGGTGGAACCGGCGCATCGCCGTTGTCTTCGATCAAACACGCGGGCGGTCCGTGGGAACTCGGGCTGGCGGAAACGCACCAGACGCTTGTTTTGAATAATCTTCGCAGCCGCATTTACGTCGAAACCGACGGCCAGTTGAAAACCGGGCGCGACGTTGCGATTGCCGCCTTGCTGGGCGCGGAGGAATTTGGTTTTGCAACCGCGCCGCTCGTGGTTCTCGGTTGCATCATGATGCGCGTGTGTCATTTGAATACCTGTCCGGTTGGCGTGGCGACGCAAAGGCCGGAACTGCGCGAGCGGTTCACGGGCAATCCGGATCATGTGGTGAATTTCATGCGCTTCATCGCGCAGGAACTTCGGGAGATCATGGCCAAACTCGGATTTCGCAAACTCGAAGACATGGTTGGCCGCACGGACAAACTGGTTCCGTGGAAGGCGATTGATCACTGGAAAGCCAGCGGACTGGATCTGACGCCGATTTTGCATCGGCCGGAAGCCGGCCCGGAGGTCGGGCGTTTCCGGCAGATGGATCAGGACCATGGCATCGAAAAATCACTCGATGTCACGCGCCTGCTGGAAATCTGCAAACCGGCGATCGATCGCGGCGAAAAAGTGCGCGCGGAATTGCCGATCCGAAATGTGAATCGCGTCGTCGGCACAATTGTCGGCAGCGAAATCACGAAGAAATTCGGTCCGGACGGACTGCCGGAAGACACGGTTCATTTGAAATTCAACGGCAGCGCGGGCCAGAGTTTCGGCGCGTTCATTCCGCAAGGCATGACGCTCGAACTGGAAGGCGACGCGAACGATTATTTCGGCAAAGGACTGAGCGGCGGAAGACTGATTGTGTATCCGCCGAAAGGTTCCACTTTTGTCGCGGAGGAAAATATTCTCATCGGCAACGTCGCGCTCTATGGCGCGACTGCCGGAGAATTGTTCGTTCGCGGAATGGCTGGCGAGCGGTTTGCCGTTCGGAACAGCGGCGTGAACGCGGTGGTGGAAGCCGTCGGCGATCACGGCTGCGAATACATGACCGGCGGACGTGTAATCGTGTTGGGAAAAACCGGGCGGAATTTCGCGGCGGGAATGTCCGGCGGCATCGCTTACATTCTGGACGAAGCGGGCGACTGCGCCAAACGGATCAACCCGCAAACCGTTGATCTCGACCCGCTCGTTGACACGGACGAAATCGAGGAAATCTGGAAATTGATCCAGCGGCATCAGACTTACACGCAAAGCGAACTCGCGGCGCGGGTGCTGGCTGATTGGAACGCTTCGGCGCGCAAATTCCTGAAGGTCATTCCGAAGGATTACAAACGCGTTCTCGAACAGATGAAAAAAGTCAAAGAGCAGGGACTGAGCGGCGATGAAGCGGTGATGGCCGCATTCGAAGCGAACGTCCGCGACGTCGCTCGCGTCGGCGGTGGATGAACTTTAACGCAGAGGTCCGCAGAGTAACGTGAGATTTCTCCGAACAAAAACTCGAATATGCACGAGAATGAAATTTCGGAGCGCATCATTGGCGCGGCGATTGAAGTGCATAAATTTTTCGGGCCGGGTCTGGTGGAACAAATTTATGAAGAATCGTTATGTCATGAATTCAGCTTGCGGAATATCCGGTTCGAGCGCCAGAAGGCCGTGCCCATTTATTACAAAGATGTAAAACTTGGATCATTGAAGAAAAAGTGATTGTGGATTTGAAAGCAAAAGAAGAAGTCATAGCGCTGGATCGCGCGAAGTTATTGAGCGACTTGCGCCTGCGCAACCTGCGGCTTGGCTTGATTATCAATTTTCATTCCGTTTTGCTGAAGGATGGAATTGAGCGGGTCGTGAATGGCTTGCGACTTTCGCCGCCAGAGCCGGGACCATTTAGCCTTTGAAAATTTA
>DASSNZ010000255.1:0-5191 GCA_035701135.1 Verrucomicrobiia bacterium | reverse complement strand
AACCACCAAAACCGCTGAATAATTTCTGAAACCTCGGAATGAAAAATACGAGCAGGAATGTCAACACGCCGAGCGCAAGCACCAGCAGAATGCACGGATACAGCATCGCCGTCATCACTTTCGATTTCAGTTCCTTTTCGCGCGCCTGAAAATCCGCGATCTGTTGCAGAACGACATCGAGAAATCCGCCGGCCTCGCCTGCCTGCACCATCGCCACGTAAACACGCGGAAAGGTTTCCGGCGATTTCCCCATCGCGTCGGCCAGCGACATTCCGTCAATGACGTAATCGTGAATCTGTTTCCATTTCGCGGCGACGACGGGATTGGACGCCTCGCGATAAAGAATCACCAGCGCGCGGCTGAGCGGAACGCCGGCAGCCAGCAAACTGGAAAGCAGCCGCGTAAAATTTTCCAGGTCTTTCGCGGTGACTTTTTGCGATTTGAAGTTGAACGAAAGATTTCCCGCGGACGACGCTTCGCTTTTTTTCTTCGCGGCGGCGGCGGCTTTTTCCGCCAGGCTCACGGGCCGCAAACCGAGAATCTCGATCTGCCGAAACGCGTCCGACCGGCCCGACGCTTCGACCTGGCCTTCCGCCATCGCTCCATTTGCCTGAAGCGCTTTGTATTGGAAAAGAGGCATTTTAAAAATGGGAAAACAACGAACAACGAACGACGAACAACGAACATTGAATTTTTCCGAATACGAGATTCCGCGCGTTCAGAGTTCGATGTTGGATGTTGAATGTTCGATGTTTCATGTTCATCTCATCTTCCCACCGCGATGCTTGCGGTTGTTGGCGCTTCTGCCGCGGCATCGAGCGTTTCGTTGTGAGTGCTGCGCGCCACTTCCTTCGCCGTCGTCACACTTAGAACTTCTTCCACGGTCGTCAGTCCCATTCGCACCAGACGCCAGCCATCGGTCGCGAGCGTTCTCATGCCGGCCTTGAGCGCGGCGTCGCGAATCTGGTCGGACGACGCGCGTTGCAAAACGAGCTGGCGAATCGTGTTGTCCGTGTCCATCCATTCGAAAATGGCGTGGCGTCCAAAGAATCCGGTATTGCGGCATTCGCGGCAGCCGACCGAACGATAAATCGTGGTGTTCGCGGGAATTCCGATCTGCGCTTTGAGCGCGTGCGATGTCGGCGAATGATCCGGCGCTTTGCAATGTTTGCAGAGCACGCGAACCAATCGTTGCGCCAGCACCGCTTCGAGCGACGACGCGACGAGATACGGTTCGACGCCCATGTCCACGAGCCGCGTGACCGCGCCGGGCGCGTCGTTCGTGTGCAGCGTGGAGAAAACCAGATGGCCCGTAAGCGAGGCCTGGACCGCGATCTGCGCGGTTTCGTGATCGCGAATTTCACCGATCAGCACGACATCGGGATCGTGACGCAAAATCGAACGCAATCCGCGCGCGAACGTCAGCCCGGCTTTTTCCGAAACCTGAATCTGGTTGACGCCTTTGAGCTGATATTCAACCGGATCTTCAATCGTGATGATTTTGCGAATGGAATCGTTGATTTCGTTCAGCGCCGTGTAGAGCGTGGAAGTTTTTCCGCTGCCGGTCGGGCCGGTGACAAGAATAATTCCATGCGGCAATTGGAGAACATGCCGGAAACATTCCAGTTCGCGCGTGTCCATCCCGATGTCGGTCAGGCCGCGCAATTTGGAATTCTGGCGCAACAAACGCATCACCACCGCCTCGCCGTGCAGCATCGGAATCACGGAAACGCGAATATCCACTTCGCTGTCTTCGATGCGGATTTTGATGCGTCCGTCCTGCGGCAATCGTTTTTCGGCGATGTTCAGATGGCTTAAAATTTTGACGCGCGAAACGATGGCGGGTTGAAAACGTTTCAATTGCGCCGGAACGGAAATGTCCTGCAAAACGCCGTCAATGCGATAGCGAATGCGAAATTCATCTTCAAACGGTTCCAGATGGATGTCCGACGCGCGCAAATCAATCGCGTCTTTCAACACCTGATTGACGAAGCGAATGATCGAAGCTTCATCCTCGGCGGCGGCATCGAGATTCGTGTCGTCCGCGTTTTCGTCAACAACTTCAAAACCTTTTTCCTCGTCAAGCGTGCCGATAGTATCCGCGCCGACGCCCAGGCGTTTTTTCATTTCGCGCTGGATGGCTTCGCTGGAGGCGAGCACCGGCTTGAGGCTCAATCCCGTCAACGTTTTCAGCGCGTCCAGACCTTGAGTGGCGAAAAGCCGGCTCGTCGCGATTTCCACCGAGCCGTTCAAACGGCGGAGCGGAAGCAATTCTTCCTTGAGAAGAATGCGCGCGGGAAAAAGCGAGAGAAGCTGGCGGTCGGGTTCGATGTCGTCGAGCGTCGTGTAACCCAGGCCGTATTCGCCGGCGAGCCATTGCAACACGTCTTCCTCGGTTTTGATCGCGCCGGATTTTTCGCGCAACAACGTGTCGGCGTCGCCCGCGGAAAGCTGCCTCGCGGCGACGAGTTTATCCAGCAACGGTTTCAACGTCGGGTCCTGTGTTGTTCCTAAGCTCATTTCGATCTGACGGCGTATCGGCGCAAACGCGCCAAAATTTTTTTGTTCGGGCGGCGGTTTTTGCGCCGCCGCCCGGAACTGTTCATTCAATCAATCCAGCAGTCCGTTCAAAACGGCCACAGCTTCCTGTCTCGGAGTGAGCACCGCTTTCAAATCCGATTGCGCTTTTTCCAAAGCGGCTTCCTTGGATTTGCGGGCGGCGCGATATTTATCCAGCGCGGCTTTCACCTGATCGGTCGGCGCATTGTTATCAATGGCCTGCTGCAGGGCTTCCTGCTCGGGGCTGGGATTTCCAAAACGGCCGCGACGTTGTCCGCCGTTGTTGTCGTTGTTATCGTTTCCACGACGACCGCGGAACATGCGCATGCCGCCACCGAAGCCGACATCGCGGCGGGCATCGAAAACTTTTTGAATGCGTTGTTGAATGACATTCCATTCCTCGTCATTCGTCACGCTCATCTGATCGCGAATGTTGTCCATCATTCGCTGCTGGAACTGCGCGGGATCGAAGTTGCCGCCGCCGAAACGCCGGCCGCGTCCACCGCCATTTCCGCCGCCGTTATTTTGCGCAAGAGCGTTGCTGCTGGTCAGCCCGACGGCTGCCGCGAGACCGGCCATTACGAGCCATTGTTTTAATTTCATTTTGCCTCTCCTGTTTTACTTCGTTTTTGGTTTTAATATATTCTGCGGAACCGGCCCGTCTGCCTGTTCCATCGTCAATTGCCTCCGTATGCAATCGCCGTGCCACGGGGAAATCTCCTTGTTTTTCACGCAATTCAATATGAGAACCGCGCAAGCTGTGCTCACCGGAACTTCGACGCGCGCAAAGTTTGCGCAGGAAGACCCAAATCGGATTTCGGGAATAGTGAGGATTGGATTAATGGATTTTGGGTTTAATGGATTCCCGAACTGCCGACGCGCGCTTATCCACCAATCCATTAATTTATCAGTCCATAAATCCACGAATTTGCCCGGCCGATTTCATTTCGTTCGATTCGCGATTTGACAAAGAAACGCGAACACAAAATAAATGTCCTGAACCACTCCGCTCATTCGTCGTATTTGTGAACGAACGAAAAATTCAACAAAAAACAAACTATGAAAACACAAAACAATAACGGATACATGCTCCTGTTTCGCGGCAACGACTGGCACAAAGGCCTTTCGCCCGAGCAAATGCAACAAATCTCGGATCAGTGGATGGCCTGGTTCAAACGCCTGAGCGATCTGGGCAAATGTATCGCCGGAAATCCGCTGGAACCGCAGGGCAAAATTGTTTCCGGCAAAAACGGACGCGTCACCGACGGCCCGTTCGCGGAATCCAAGGAAGCCATCGGCGGCTACTTTCTTTTGAAAGTCGCCACGTTCGATGAAGCGGTCGCCATCGCACAGCAATGCCCCGGCCTTCCGTACGGCGCGAAAATTGAAGTTCGCCAGGTCGCCGGCGAATGTCCCATGGCCACCGAAGCCCGCGCCGAAGCCGAAACGGCGATGGCGTGACAAACCGCATTCCAGAAACTGAAAGAAAAACAAACAACAGAAACCTGATTCAAATGAGTTTGAAACCCAATCCGGTTGGCTGGTTCGAGATTTACGTGCAGGACATTCAACGCGCCAAAGCGTTTTATGAAGCAACGTTCGAAACAAAGCTGGAACGGCTTGAAAGTCCCGATGTCGAGCTATGGGCTTTTCCCATGAAACCCGAAGTTCCGGGATGTCCGGGCGCGCTTGTAAAAATGGCGGGCAAGGATTCGGGCTGCGGCGGAACAATCATTTACTTTTCCTGCGAGGATTGTTCCGTGGAAGCCGCGCGCGCCGCGAAAAACGGCGGACAGATTCAACGTCCGAAATTTTCGATTGGCACGCACGGCTTCATCTCATTCGTCACGGACACCGAAGGCAATCTGATTGGACTGCACTCAAGAAAATAAGCAAATGAATACAACAAAAAATCACGTCGTGGAGCCTTACCTCTTTTTCAATGGCAACTGTGAACAGGCGCTGGAATTCTATCGCAAGGCGCTCGGCGCCGAAGTGGAAATGCTGATGCGCTACAAGGAAAGCCCCGAACCGCACAAGCCCGGCATGATTCCGCCCGGTTTCGAAAACAAAATCATGCACTGCAGCATGCGCATCGGCGCCACGCGCATGATGGCGTCCGACGGTTGCTCGACGGAAAAGGCGAAGTTCGAAGGCTTCTCGCTCTCGATCACGGTCGCAAATGATGCCGAAGCGGAAAAAGCCTTCCAGGCGTTGTCTGAAGGAGGACAGGTGCGAATGCCACTGGCGAAAACGTTCTGGACTTCCAGATTCGGTATGCTCCAGGACAAATTCGGCGTCGGCTGGATGGTGGCGGTGGAGCACTGAACCCGCACGCCACGGATGGGCACGCAAAAACCTGATGATGGATGATCGGTAATGGATAAATGGATTTTCAGATGCTGTTGAGGAGTTCTTCAGCCTAATCATCCAACAATTCACAAATCCTTCCGCAATCCGTGTTCATTCGTGTTCATCCGTGGTTAAAAGATTTTAATTTTTTATTATGCAAACCAACACCATCAAACTCCATCGAGTTCTCCGCGCCACGCCGGAAAAAATTTATCGCGCCTTCCTTGATCCCGACGCCATGGTCAAATGGCTTCCGCCAAACGGATTCACCGGCAAGGTG
>DASSNZ010000254.1:0-9564 GCA_035701135.1 Verrucomicrobiia bacterium | reverse complement strand
CGGTTTTAATGACGGCGGTTCCGGGCGGAGCCGAAGGAATTTTCACTCCCGGCGGCAACGCGCCCGGCGGAAGGCTCATCTGAATTCCCGGCGGAAGTCCCATCGGCATCGCGCCCGCGGGAAATCCCGGCGGCATTCCGGGCGGAGAATCTTTTCTGTTTTTCGCCTCTTCAATTTCCTTCGCGGACGGGCCGATGTTCACCGTCTGCAACTGCGCGTAAGGTTTCCATTGCGCGGTGAATCGCAAATTTACTTTTTGACCGTCGGGCGTCGGCGTTTGTTCCTCCACGGTGACATTGGAAAAAAATCCGGACGCGATGAGTTTGGAGCGAAATTCCGTGACCTGATCGGAATTGCGCATCGAGCCGCGCAGCGAAACTTCTCCGCGCCGGTTCATGTTGAGCGATTCGATTCGCGCGCCGGACGGCGCGAATTTGGAAAATAGATAAAGCGCGTCCAGATACGGTGGCTGATTCTGTTTCAGAAATTCCATAAAACTCAGTTCGCGATCAATCATCGCGAGTCGTCCCGCGTCCGCCTGAAGCGCGGAAAACCGCTTCGCAAGCCACGGCTTCAGCGCCATCGCCTCCGCGTACGGAAGCAAAATCAAAGCAATCACCAGCGCTCCGGCCAGCGCCGCCCATTTCAACGGGGCAGGGCGGGTCAGCGCGGTTTTGCCGTTGGTTTGTTTGGGCCGAAGCAATAACAACGCGCCGTTTTCCTCGACGGATTTCTTCAAGCCAAGAACGGCGGCGGAACGTCCGGGACCCGGCGGAACAACTATCCGTTCGCAATCCAGTTTTCCGGTGAAAAGCGCGTCGAGCTTTGCTGAAATTTTTTCAATGCCCGCTTCCGAGCCTGCGAGAAATAATTTTTTGCCCGGCCAATTTCCGTTCAAGGATTTCGCGACGAATTCAAACGCGCCGTTCGCGTGAATTGTGCGAACGCTCGCCGGCGCGCCGTTCTCAAACAGAGCGAGATCGAAACCGGAATCCGCGACATCGAGGATCGCGTACGTCTCGCCGGCCCGAGAACAAATCGCGCTGCGCGCGAGCGCCGAAAGTGTGAAAAGCGGATGAATGCCGCATCGCGAAAACAGCGCGGCGTAATCTTCGATCACTTCCTTTCGCACCGCCGCGACGAGCAATTCCCGTTTCGTCGAACCGTTGTTTCGCGTTTCCGACAAGGTGCGGAATCCCCATGCCAGTTCGTCCGGCGGCAACGGAAATTCACTTTCAACCTGCATCAAAAGCAACCGGTGAAATTCCTCTTTCGCGGCGGCGGGCATCGTAATGCGCCGGAACGAAACGCCTCTCGCATCAATCGCGCAATAAGCCTGGACGCGCGGCTGCCAGCTTTTCCGTGTCAGAAATTCCTGAAAACCGACCGTGAGTTTTTCCTTGCACGAATCCGTCAGACGCCCGCCAGAATCGCGTTCAAGCGGAAGTTCCAGTCCCGACTCGCCGTTCAGCGCCTTGATCGAGCCGTGGCTGATCTCGATGAAAATCGTCGGCGCATTCAGGATCGTCTGAAAACTGTTCATAAATCATCCTCCCGGCACGAAAGCGTTTTTACTTCGTCCAATCCAACGTGAACCACCATTTGCATTCGCTGGCGGACGCCCGATGAATTGATTTTTCCCTCGCTCAAAATGCGAAATGTTTCCGAACGCGCGGTGATGAGCGGCGCAATCTGCTTGAATTCCTCGCGCGTCATTCCCGAAACATCCAGCAACTGCGCGATGCCGGGGAAAAATCCGCTCGATTTCCGATACGAAATAATCGCCTGCGCCAGCTCGCGCTCGACGCCCGGCAGGCACGCGAGAACATCCAGACTCGCGGTGTTGATGTTGATCGCGCCGGGCTGCGAGGAATTCGAGTCCACCGTCACGTCATCGGCAATGTCCTTGAACAAATCCTCGTCAATGACTCTGCGGCCGGAAGCCGCGGAATTTTGTGTGGTTCCGGATCGCGAACCAAAATCGGAATTCGTATCGGCCGTCGCGGTCACATCCAAAAGATCCGCGATGCTTTGAAACCGGTTTTGTCCGCGATACGAAATAATCGCCCGCGCGATTTCCGGTGAAATGCCTGGAATGCCGGTCAGCGCCGATTCGTCGGCGGATTGAATGTTCACGCGATTTTGTCCGGCCGCGTTCACATTGTTCACGAAGGAATTCACCGTGAGAATTCCCGCCCAGCCAAGGTCGGAATCGCTGATCTTTTCATTGACGAAAACGGATTTTCCGCCCTCGTCGTTGGAATCCAGCAAACCGTTTTGATGCGTGTCGTTTCCCAACAACTGCGCGCGCGAAATGCCGCGAACCATCAGCAGTTCGCGAAGCGTCTGAAACGGCGCGTTGCGCGTCTGATACGGCGGTTGCAGCGAAAGATAATATTCCGATTCCGCGCCGCCGGGCGTGACCGCGTTGTCGGAATCGCGCCAGTCGAGAATGGACGCGACGATGTCCGGCGTGATGTCTGGCAGACGCGCGAGTTCATTGGACGGCGCGGAGTTCACGTTCAAACGACTTTCCTCGTCGCTGATGCCGTAAATGATTCCGCCGCCTTCATCCTCGCGTCCGCGACGAAACACGCTGAAGATTCCACGCCCGAACGGCACATCCTGAAAATCCTCCGGCGAATTGTAAAGTTCGCCGCTGTGATTTTGCGCGCTGTGACTGCGCCGTTTCGCGTCCTGATACAAAAGCGCTTTCGCCTTTTCAATTCCCGCAAGCGCCAGGTAATGCGCCTGAATGCGATCTCCGTAATTTTTTCCAATCTGCAAATCCGTTCGCGCCGTGTGGAGAACGCCAAGAACGACCACGGCCAAAACCGCGAGGCACCAGAGCAAACCGATGAGAATGGAACCTTGCCGGCTCATGAATTCAATTCGCTCCTTCCTGCGCCGTGCCGGGTTGTTGCGATTGCCCGGCGGCGCCGGATGTCGCGCCCGATGACGAATCGTTTCCCGAACTGGATTGCGACGCGTCGGCCAGTTCCAATCGCGCGACGGTTTGGAAAACCATCGGTGCGCCGGGATTTGAATTTTCGTCCGCCGCGCCATTTGTTTTTCCCGGGTCCGAGTCGAACCAAAGTGTCACGCGCACCGCTTCGGGCATTCCGGAAAGATTCGGCTGTTCCTTTTGTGAAAACTGCTGTTTGTCGCGCCCGTCCGTGTCGCCCCAGGAATCATACCAGTCGAGTCCATCGAAATATTCAAAACGCAAACCGGCGACGCCTTGCGCGATTTCCTGTTTCATTCCGCCGGAAAGCGGATCGGGCGCGATGGCAGGATTTTGCCTGCGCCACAAACTCAATCGCCCCGTTTCCGGATTCGCATCGAGATAATAACTGGTTTCGCAGAAATCGCCTTCGCGCGGTTTTCGCGGCGTGAAATGGTGCGTGGCAAAATCCAGATTATCCGCGGCGGTTGTGCCTAACATCCGGTGCATTCCGATGAATTGTGAATCCTTGTCCAGCGGACATGCGGAGCGAAGATCGGCGGAAATCAGCGCCATCGCGACGCGCGCGTTTTGAATCACTTCCAGCCGCGGCTCCATCGCTTTTTTCGCCGACAGACTCGCGCTGAAACAAAGATACGCGCTGACGATGATAATCGCCATCAGCGCGGAACTGATCACGACTTCAATCAGCGTAAAACCGGACTGGGATTGCGGACGGATTTTCATGAGCGGTGGTTCCGTTTTTGTTCCTCCTGCTTGTCCGCCGAATCGTCGGGACGCTCAAAAAGCAGCGTTCGCAACTCGTAAATTTCCTGGCCGGTCTGCGCGCTTTGCACGCTCACGGTCACTTCGTGCAATCCGTCAATTTCGCCGGGCAGAATGGACTGTTTCCAGGAATAAAGCGGCAGCGCGTCTCCGCAATCGCCGTCCGTGTCGCCATCCACAATGCCGCCTTCCGCGCGAAGTTGCTCGATTTGTCCGGCGGCAAAGAGCGCGGCAATGGTTTGCTGCTCGGAATCCTTGCTCGAACCCAGCGCGGAAGTGATGCCGCGTGTCAAACCCACCAGCGCGACTCCAAGAATCAAAATGGCGATCATCACTTCGATCAGGGAAAATCCCGCGCTGGAGGAGTTGAATTTCATTTTTGCGCCGGCGTGAGAACCGCGACGTGCGCGGTGGTTCCGTTGATTTTCAATGCGAGCCGAAAACCCTCGCTGTCCTCCAATAAAATCTCCTTCGCATCCGCCGTTCCATCGGAATAAAACCCAATCGTATTTTCGTCCGGCTGAAAATCATCTGCTGCTTGCGCCATTGCGCCATCCGCGTCGGGAGAAATGTCGGAACTGTCGTGAAGTTCCACCTTGATGCGCGAATCGAGTTTTCCGTTGCCGCCCGCGACATCGCGAAGCGGCTGGAAATTTTCTCCGGCGCGATCCCGGACGGATTTTTCAACGATGAAAACGCCTTCGCGCGGATCAATGCGAACGCGATGCGACTGGTTGAAACTGACGGCGCGGCTGTGCGCGAGTTCCAGCGCGTTCACCAGATCGCGCCCGGTGGACCGCAGCAGCGCGTCCTGATACGTGCCTTTCATTTCGGGAATAATCATCGCCGTCATGATCGCGATGATTGCGACGACGACCATCAGTTCAATCAAAGTGAAACCGGAATTCGCCGTCCCCGGACACAACAAACGCCTGACACTCAACAGCGGCGCGGCCGAAGCCGTTCGATGTTCAAGGTTGAATGTTCGTTGTTCGGTGTTTTCCGTCATGGATGGAATGAAGACGATTTCTTCAACCGGGTTTCGGAATTTTTACCAGTTCCCGATGTCCGCCGCTTCGCCGTCGCCGCCGTCCGCGCCATCGCCGCCGCGCGACCAGATGTCAAAATTTGCGGCGTGGTGAGTTCCTGGAATGCGATATTGATACGCGTTTCCCCACGGATCATTTCGAAGCTGCTTGATGTAAGGCCCGCGCCATTTGCCTTCGCCGTCGGTCGGCGGTTCCACGAGGACTTTCAATCCTTCCTCCATGGTCGGATAGCGGTCCATGTGAAGATTAAAACGTTCCAGCGCGGATTCGATTTCCGCAATGTGGCCTTTTGCGGCGCTGACTTTCGCGTCGTACGTCGTGCCCATGAATTGCGGAATGATCGTCGCGGCGAGGACGCCGATGATGATGACCACCACCATGATTTCAATGAGCGTGAAGGCCGCTGATTTTTTTCCGATCCGGATGTTCATTGTGTGTTGTTTTTAAGGTTAATGAATGGCGCTGCTCATTTTGAAAATGGGCAGCAATAAAGCGATGACCATGAATCCCACGAGCGCGCCGACAATGAGGATCAACAACGGCGCGAGCAGGGAAATCAACGTTTTCGTCCGCGCGCGCATGTGGCGCTCTTCGATGTCCGCAACTTTCAAAAGCATTTCGTCGAGCGTTCCGCTTTCCTCGCCGACATCAATCATCTGAATCACCGTTCGCGGAAAAATATTCAGCTTGCGCAGCGGCGCGGCGAGCGAATCGCCTCCGCGCGTTTCCTCCGCGACCAGCGCAATCTGCGCGGCGAGAATCCGGTTGCCGATGGTGTTTTCCACGATTTTCAGCGCGGGCAAGAGCGAAACGCCGCTTCGCGCCAATGTGCCCAGTGTCCTCGCAAATCTTCCCAAAGCCGCCGCGCGATAGACCGAGCCGATGAACGGCGCGCGCAATTTGATTTTGTCCAGCGCATCCGCGCCGCCCGGCGTTCGCAGGTATTTCCATAAACCAACCGTCGCGCCGAGGATTACCGCCAGCAGCCAATACCAGTTATGATGAAAAAACGCGCTGGTCTTCAGCAAAATCAATGTCGGCAGCGGAAGCACCGAAAGCATTTCCTGCAACATGCTCGATAATTTGGGCAAAACGACCGTGAGCAAAACCGCGACCGTGACGAACCCGAACGCGAGAACGAAAATCGGATACGAAACCGCCGTGACAACTTCGCCGCGAACTTCGTCCTCGTGTTCCAGCAAATCCGCGAGATCGTTCATCACGTCCTGCAATTGCCCGGCTTCCTCGCCGACGCGCACCATGCTGACGTAAAGTTTTGTAAATAATTTCGGATGCTCGTTCAGCGCGGCGGAAAACGAAGCGCCTTTCCGGACGGAATCGGAAATTTTCAGAATCACATCGCGCAATGCCGGGTTTTCCTCCTGCTCGCCCAGCCCGTTCAACGCCTGCGGAATGGGAATGCCCGCGCCGAGCAGCGCGCTCATTTCTCGCGTGAAAGCGGTGATGGTTTTTCGTTTGATCCGCGCGCCGAACCGGATTTCGCGTTTCGTGCCTGCGCCGGTTTCAACCGCGATTGCGGCGGATTTGCCGTTTCCATTTCCGGAAACCGCTTCGAGGTTTGAAGGATACAATCCGCGGCTGCCTAACAATTGAAGCGCCGACTTGCGGTCCTCGGCTTCGATCACGCCTTCAATCGAAGCGCCGCTCATTTCGACCGCGTGATAGCGGAAGGAATTCATTCAGGCAAATCTCCCGACGAAACGCGCAGGATTTCCTCGATGCTCGTGACGCCCGCCGCCGCTTTTTCCAGCGCGTCCTGGTGCATCGTGGTCATGATCTTTTGCGCGCACGCCTTCAGCTCCGCATTCGAGCGTTTTTGCGTGATCAATTCGCGCAATTCGGATGTGATTGCCAGCAGTTCAAAAATTCCGATGCGCCCGTGATAGCCGACTCCGCGGCATTCCTCGCAGCCGGTTCCGTGAAACGCCGGGCCGTTCCAGTGGCGCGCGCCCAACAACTCCAGCTTTTCGCGAAGGCTGTGATCGCGCGGAACTTCGGCGCGGCATCGCGGACAAATCCTGCGAACGAGCCGTTGCGCCAAAACGCCTTCGAGCGACGACGCGATCAAAAACGGCTCGACGCCCATGTCAATCAATCGCGTCACCGCGCCGGTGGAATCGTTCGTGTGCAGCGTGCTGAAAACCTGATGTCCGGTCAGCGCGGCGCGAATGGCGATTTCGGCCGTTTCCGTGTCGCGAATTTCGCCGACCATGATCACGTCCGGGTCCTGGCGGAGAATCGCGCGAAGCCCGGTCGCAAAGCTGAAATTTCGGCTCGGCCGAACGGGAATTTGCGCGACGCCGTTCAACTCGTATTCCACCGGATCTTCAATCGTCAGAATTTTCAGTTCCGGTTTGTAGATGCCCTGGAGAATGGAATAAAGCGTTGTCGTTTTTCCGCTGCCGGTCGGCCCGGTGGCGAGAAAAATTCCATGCGGTTTTTCCACGAGCCGCGACAACAGCGCGGCGCGTTTCGGATCGAGTCCAAGTTCCTGCGTGGTCTGGACGCGCGAATTTTTTTCCAGCAACCGCATCACGACGCTTTCGCCGTAAATCGTCGGCATCGTTCCCACGCGAATGTCCACGCGCGAACCGCGATGATGAATCTGAATATGTCCGTCCTGCGGCATGAAACGTTCGGCGATATTCACGTCCGCCATGATTTTTATGCGCGAAACGATCGCGGCGTGAAGCTGTTTGGGCGGCGGCGGTTTTTCCTGCAATAAACCGTCAATGCGATAGCGCAACTGAATCGAATCCTCGAACGGAACGAGATGAATATCGCTGGCGCGTTCGCGCAAAGCCGTGGAAATAATCAGGTTTACGAGATTGATGACCGTCGGCTCGTTGGCCATCACTTCGATGTCGTGAAGCGTTTTGCCTTCGCCGTTCGGGCCGTGTTCCGGTCCGAGTTTTTCGATCATTTTTTCGACCGTGACCTGGTAGCATTCCGCGATTTTTTCCAGCAACTCACTGGCGGCCCATTCGGTTTCCTCGACTTCCAAACCGGTCAGCAATCGGATGTCGTCAATAACGCGCTGGTTTCCGGGCGTGGCGGTGGCGATGCGAATCGTGCCGTTGTAAAGCCGCACCGGCAAAACCTGATGGCGTTTGACGAATTCGGCGGGAAGGGATTTGAGTGTTTCCGGAGGAATTTGCGAATCTCCGGTGGGATGGCCGTCGCGAACACTTTCGCCGGGAAGCGTTGAATGCGGGCGGGGCGAGGGCAGTCCGGCCTCCGCGTTTTCATGAATCGTGTTCATTTGGGTTCACCCGGTGTGCCGCCGGGCGCCGTCTGGTTCACTTCTTTTCAAGACGAAATCCTTCCGCGAACTATTCAGTTTGCCAATGATTCCGCAAGGCCGCCGCGCGCTCCGCATCAGTAGCCATTCGTATGTGACAGCACAACTCGAAAAAAGTTGCAAACTATTTTCAAAATTTTCAGGAAAAGAAATTTTGCCGATGCCGGAAATAAAAATCCGAAACCGAATAAAACCGATTCTTCGATCGTTTCAGTGCGGGAAGGATTAACAGGAGTCAGAAATCCGAAGCGGGAAACCCGAAGTGAAACCATGGCGCGCGTATGGAAATGCCATTCAAAGGCATTGAATGAATGCAAATATTGAAGCCTCCCGGCGACTGAATGATTCAAATTTCGGCATTCGGATATTTCCGACGCGCCGATGAATTCATTTCACCACAGGAAAGATTTTTGTTCGCTCAACAGCCGGTCGCCTTCCCACAACGTGACGCGCCACGCCGTCACTTCGCCAATTTTCGTGTAATTGTTTCCCGTCACCGGAAGCGAAGTCCAATGGCTGAACCAGCCGCCGCGTTGGAGCGCGGTTTCCAAAACCATTTTACTCGGCAAATCGCCTTCGGCCGTGCCGCGCAATTCCACGCGCAATTTGATCTGCGCTGTTTTTTCGCCGTGGATTTTCCATTGCACCGCGAAGCGAATGCCCGAGCGTTTCTCCGGATGATCGCGCAAAATAACCTGATAGGCATCGCGATCATACAAGCTGGGCGAAAGCGTGTGCCGGCCTTGAAGATCGAGAAACTGCGGCAGAACTTTGATCACGCGTCCCGTTGCCGCGCGAGCCGAAGCGGCGGCGAAAATTCCGCAGAGAAGAAAAAATAAAACGAGCCGTCGCATGAACTAGAAATAACCGTTCGCCATGAGAAATGGCAAATCCAAATCCCGCCGCGCGAATTTAGAAAAAGTGCTGCCGACATCTTGTCGGCAGGTTCAGTTTCAATTCACCGGCAAGATGCCGACGGCACTTTCAATTTCGGCTGACCTGGAAAATCGCCAGGCAAACTTGCGCAACGGCCGGGTCGTTCAGGCATAACACGCCTTCGCGAATTTTTGGAATCGGTTCGCCTTCCAGTCGCAATGGAAATCGTTCCTTCAACGAACGGGCGTAACTCGCAAAATCATCAAAACCTTCCGCGCGGATCGCGGCGCGATTCATCAGGCGAAACCGGCCGCTCGCGCCGGGCGACGTTTGCTTCATCAGTTCCACGGTGAGCCGGCCCATCGTGTAGCGCGGATTGATTTCCACAATCGGTTTCAGTCGGAATTCGTCCGACGCGGCGCGATACACAAACGCGTCAATTCCCAGCGGCCCGACATATCCGGCGCGGCGCAATTCTTCTTCAAGCATTTCAAAAACGCCCGCGTAAAATTCCAGCAATCGCGCCGAAATATTTCCCGGCCCGCGAAACAGCGCGATGACATCCGCCGGAATGCGCTTGTGAAAAT
>DASSNZ010000253.1:0-29876 GCA_035701135.1 Verrucomicrobiia bacterium | reverse complement strand
TTGGCCCATATCATTATCAAAATGGAAAAATCATGTCCGGGCAAGTCCGCTCTATAATAATGGCATGGGCATCTCGCCTGAGTTTTGTCGGACGCAAATATTCGCAGCCAAAAGTCAAAATTGAATCGCCAATTATTTCCTTTAACAAAAAAGTTGAATCCAGCTTTAAACCGTTTACTTATCAGCCAGAAGAAATTGATTTAGCAACAACGTGAAACTCACCGACCTGCGCGGCATTCTCCAATACATTCCCCAATTCCGGGAAAAAACGTTCATCATCGCCGTGGATGGCGTTATCGTGACGGACGAAAATTTCGGCAACATTCTTCTCGATGTCGCCGTGCTGCGCTCGTTGAACATCCGCGTCGTGCTCGTCCACGGCGCGTCCGCCCAGATCAAATCGGTCGCGGAAAAGCAAAACGTCAAAGCTTCCAATTTCGACGGCACCGGCGTGACGGACGCCGCCACGTTGCAGATTGCCATGGACGCGGCGAATCGCCTCACGCATGAAATCCTGGAAGGGCTTTCCGCCAACGACCTTCGCGCCGCCTGCACGAACGCAATCATCGCGCATCCCGCCGGAATTATTCAGGGCGTGGACCATCTTTTCACCGGCAAAGTCGAGCGCGTGGACGTCGAGTTGTTTCAAACTTTATTGAACCAGGGAATTATTCCCATCGTTCCGCCGCTCGGTTTCGATGGCGACGGAAGAACTTATCGGGTGAATTCCGACAGCGTTGCGGTTGCCGTCGCTGAAGCGTTGAAAGCGACCAAACTGATTTTCATCACCGCGCAGGATGGATTGCGTTACAACGGGCAGATCATCCGGCAGATGCTGGTGGCCGAACTGCAAAAATTGTTGCAGCAAAACAGCGCGGCATTCGCGCCGGAAATGATTTCCAAAGCGCAACACGCCGTCACCGCCTGCTCGACCGGAATGCAGCGCGTTCACATCATCAATGGCCGGGTGGACGAAGGTTTGCTCGCGGAAGTTTTTTCCAACGAAGGCATTGGCACGCTGATTTACGCGAACGAATATCAGCAGATTCGCGCGGCGAAAAAGAAGGACGTGCGCGCCATTCAGATTCTGACCAAAAAAGCCGTGGAATCCGACGAACTGGTAAAACGCACGCGGTCGAGCATCGAGAAAACGCTCGGCGATTATTACATTTTTGAAATTGATAAAAATCCCGTCGCGTGCGTCGCGCTTCACATTTACGCCGAGCAAAGCAAAGGCGAACTCGCGTGCCTTTACGTGAATCCATCGCACGAAAACCAGGGCATCGGGCGAAAACTGATTCAATTCATCGAAACCAAGGCGCGGGAAAGCGGCCTGAGCGAACTCATTACGCTTTCGACGCAGGCATTCACGTATTTTCAATCCAAAGCCGGATTTGTCGAAGGCACGCCGGACGATCTGCCGCCCGCGCGCCGCGAAAAATACGACCAGAGCGGACGCAATTCCAAAGTGCTGGTCAAAAAATTGAAATAACGCGCGGCGACCGGCGCGCGCGCTTTTCCTGTTCGACAATCCGCCTTTCAAACTTCACACTTCGCGCCTCGTATTTATGCGTTGGACACAAACCTTCATCCCGACCTTGAAGGAAACGCCGGCGGACGCCGAGATCGTTTCTCACAAGCTGCTTTTACGCGCCGGATTGATCCGCAAACTCACCGGCGGACTTTACACGTTTCTCCCGCTCGGCCTGCGCGCGCTGCACAAAATCGAGCGCATCGTCCGCGAGGAAATGGACCGCGCCGGCGCGCTGGAAGTGCTCATGCCCGCGCTGCAGCCGCCGGAAATCTGGCAGAAAAGCGGACGTTACGAATCCGCCGCCGACGTGCTTTACAAATTCCGCGATCGCGCGAGAAAGGAATGGGTTTTAAGCCCGACCGCCGAGGAAGTCATCACGACGCTCGCCTCGAACGAAATCAGTTCCTACCGGCAAATGCCGGTGAACTTTTATCAGGTCAGCGTGAAATTCCGCGACGAAATCCGCCCGCGTTTCGGTCTGATGCGCGCCAAGGAATTCATCATGAAAGACGCCTACAGTTTCGACACGAGCGACGACGCGGCGATGGCGAGCTATCGGAAAATGTACGACGCCTACAAACGGATTTTCGATCGCTGCGGCGTGCAGAATTTTCCGGTCGAGGCGGACACCGGCGTGATTGGCGGAAATTACTCGCACGAATTCATGGTTCCAGCCGAAACCGGCGAAAACGAAGTCGTGTTCTGCGAAGCCTGCGGTTACGCGGCGAATATTGAAAAGGCGACAAGTGCCTCCGGCATCCTGCCGGAAGAAGAAAAAAATTCTGCCGACAAGATGTCGGCGGCACTTTCAATCGAAAAATTCGCCACGCCCGGAGTGGTCACGATCGAAGCGCTTTCCAAAGCGCCGTTTAATGTTCCGGCAAATCGCCAGATTAAAACACTCGTGTTCATCGCCGACAGCAAACCGGTCTTGATTCTAATTCGCGGCGACGATCAATTGAACGAACCCAAGCTCGCCGGAATTCTCGGCACGACCCATTTCCGCGCGGCGGAGCCGCAGGAAATTTTCAATGCGCTCGGCGCGAATCCCGGCAGTCTCGGCGCCGTCGGCGTGAATCAATTTTCCATTTTCGCGGATGAGCGATTGCGCGGCGCAAACGAAATGACGACCGGCGCGAATGAAGATGGATTTCACCTGCGCAACGTTTCCATTGAGCGCGATATTCGCGTGAAACAATGGGCGGATTTGCGCGTTGTGAATGTTGGCGAACCGTGCGCCAAATGCGGCAAGCCGCTGAAAATCCGCCGTGCGATTGAAGTCGGCCACGTTTTCAAACTCGGCACGAAATACAGCGACGCGCTTGGCTCCACGTTTCTCTCCGAGGACGGCTCGCGCAAACCGTGCGTGATGGGTTGCTACGGCATCGGCGTCACGCGCACGTTGCAGGCGGTGATCGAGCAGTGCAACGACGCGCATGGAATCATCTGGCCGGTCAGTGTCGCGCCGTACACGGTTTGCATTACACCGCTGAGCGTCGCGCCGGAAAGCGCGGTAATGCAACTCGCGCAAAAAATTTACACGGAGTTGCAGGCGCGCGGCGTGGACGTGATTCTCGATGATCGCGAAGAACGGCCCGGCGTGAAATTCAAGGATTCCGAACTGGTCGGTTTTCCAATTCGCATCGGCATCGGGGAAAAATCGCTTGCCAAAGGCGAAGTGGAGATCAAGCCGCGCGCTGGCGCGTTGCTCCCGGTTAAATCCGGGGAAACGGTTGAGCGTGTTTTAAACCTGATTGCCGAATCCGGAAAATAGAATGGCATTTGCGATGCGCGTTCGCCGGGATTGAATCGGGACGGCGAAAAAATCGCTGTCAGCTTTTTTTCAATTCACGTTCCAGCCTCGCTTTTTTGGCGGATTCGGCGGCGGCTTTTTCGCGGGATAAACAGTCGCGGCAAATGCCGTGCGATGTCGGCGTGTCAAAACTTTGTTCGAGAAATTGCTCGATGGGCATCCAGCGTCCGCCCGAATCAATCCGCCGGCACCACGCGCAGACTTTCATGAAGCCTTCCAGGTATTTCACGCGTTCGAGAACGCGACGCGTGGAAGTCGCAACAAGCAGCCAGACCGCGCAGATGAACAGCGTTTGAAGAATCGGCGGATGAAATTTATGAAGCGGATAATACTCTCCAAAAATCAGGGACGATAAATCGAGAAACGCATCAAGCCAGGAAAGTCCGATGATCGCGAGGAACCCGACATTTTGATACAACAACACCTTCGGTCGCGCTTTTTTCTGCATAAACGGAGAATCCAATCCCTCCCGCTCTCCAGAGCGAGTGAATCCTCCGGGCGCTTGGGTTTCGGCAAACATGATGAATGCTCACAGTTTTTTTAATCGCATGAAACGTGCCGTCGCAGAATTCCAGAAGGTTTTTTGAAAACGTTTTTTGGCCGGTCAAAATACGACCGCGGCGCGTTTGAACTTCCGAGGAAAATTGCAAAAAGTTTTTCGCGATTTTGAAATCGCTTCCCGAACCGGGCGACGCGGAAGTTCTGAATTTTGATAATGCTCAGTTCGCAGTCCACGAATGGGACAAAGCCGAAAGACAATTCTCACGCGTGTCACGTCATCGGAAAATTCAGTGCGGCCGGGTCGCCGAATTTTTTTCGCGGCATTTCAGACATTCTCCGTGGAGAATATTACAATTCGCGGATAATGTTTCTTAAAATTCATGCGACTCCATTTTCGCGAGTACGGACGCGGCGAACCGCTGGTCATTTTACATGGCCTGTTCGGCTCGCTCGACAACTGGCATTTCATCAGCACGCGATTGTCCGAACAATTCCGCGTGTTCGCGCTGGATTTGCGCAATCACGGCCACAGCCCGCACGACGACGCGATGAATTATTCCGCGATGTCGGAAGATTTGCTGGAATTCTTGCGTGAACATTCCCTGCCGGAAGCCAACATTATGGGTCATTCGCTGGGCGGAAAAGTCGCGATGCAATTCGCACTCTCGAATCCGGCTCTTGTCCGGAAATTAATTGTCGCGGACATGGCGCCGCGGGCGTACGCGCCGGCGCACGAAGCGATTTTCAACGCGCTGCTCGCGCTGGATTTGAAGCCATTCCAAACGCGGCAGCAATTCGACGACGCGCTCGCCCCGGCGATTCCCGATTTCGCGGTCCGTCGTTTTCTGCTGAAAAGTTTGTCGCGCGATGCCAATGGAAATTTCAGATGGAAATTCAATCTCGCCGCGCTGCATAAAAATTATCCGAAATTGAACGCGGCGTTGGAACTGGAGCGTCCTTTTGAAAAGCCCGCGCTGTTCATTCGCGGTGAAAAATCCAATTACATTCGGGACGAAGACTGCGTTTTGATACGTGAATTTTTTCCGCGCGCGCGGGTCGAAACGATTTCCGGCGCATCGCATTGGCTGCACGCGGAAGCGCCGGAAATTTTTCTCGGCATTGTGAAAAATTTTTTATCGGCGAATTAATTTTGAAAAGTGCTTTCACTACTTGACTGTGCGATGGCTGCTTTCCATATTGCAACTCAGTTGGTGATCTGTAGTTTAGAAACCAAGATTGTATGTTGAAGCCGAAGGCCCGAACGCCCGCGCTGAAACCGGGTGCCAAAACACCGAGAAACAATTCCTCCGTCCATTTCCCGCCGGCATTTGCAAAGCGCTCCGCCGCCGCCGCAACCCATGATTCCGCGCGCCATTCCGCAAATGGAAATGGAAATGGAAACGGACACGTAAACGGCAGTCCGGACAAAGCCGCGCTGATAGCGGAAAAAATCAAGGAACTCGTCCGCCTGGCGCAGGAACAGGGTTATCTCACTTACGGCGACATCAACGACGCTTTGCCGGATTCCGTCATTGGCGCCGCGGAACTGGACGAAGTTTACACGCAGCTTCGCAATCTCGAAATTGAAATCGTGGACCAGGCGGAAGTGGACCGCGTCAAATCAGCCGAGCCGGAAGAGGAAGATGAAAAAAGCCGGCTGGACATTCTCGACGATCCGGTCCGCATGTATCTCAAGCAGATGGGCCAGGTGGAATTGCTCACGCGCGAACAGGAAATCTCCATTTCCAAACGCATTGAAGACGCCGAAGAAGAGGCGAAAAAAATCATTTACGGATTCGGCTTCGCCGCGAAGGAACACATCGCCTTCGCCGAAAAATTGATTTCCCAGCCGCCGAAAGAGCGTTTCGACCGCGTCGTTCTCGACAAAAAAGTGGACACGCGCGAAGCCCATGTTCGCGCTCTGTGCAAACTCATCCGCCACACCCGCGAATTGGACCAGCGCGCGGATGAAAAATACGCCGCGTGGGAAAGCGCGCCCAAATCCCGGCGCGAGGAACTTCACGCCGAATTCCTGAAAGCCGATCACAAACTTCAAAAAACATTCGATAAATTCTGTTTCAAACAAAAAGTCGTCGAGGAAATGGCGCTCGTCGCGGAAAACATCCACGACAAAATCCAGTTAAGCCTGCGCACAATCCATGAAATGCAGGCCAACCGGAAATCGCCTTCGCACGACGCGATTATTGAATCCGAACAGCGCAAAATCCGCGCGCTCGAGGAATTCGTGCGGATGCCCTCGGCGGAATATCTGAAAGCGTACGAGCGTTTGAAACATTTCACGGCCAAAGCGCTTCAGGCGAAAACCGAAATGGTCGAGGCCAATCTGCGCCTCGTCATTTCCATCGGAAAAAAATACACCAATCGCGGTCTTTCTTTTCTCGATCTGATCCAGGAAGGCAACATGGGCCTGATGAAAGCCGTCGAGAAATTTGAATACCGCCGCGGCTACAAATTTTCCACTTACGCGACATGGTGGATTCGCCAGGCCATCACCCGCTCGATCGCCGATCAGGCCCGCACAATTCGCATTCCGGTCCACATGATTGAAACGATCAATCGCCTGATGCGGATTCAGAAAAAATTAATCCAGGAACTGGGCCGCGAACCTTCGGCGGAGGAACTGGCCGAGGAAATGCAATTGCCTGTGGATCGCGTCCGCGCCGTTTTGAAAATGTCGCAACAGCCGATTTCTCTCCAATCACCCGTCGGCGACAGCGACGACACGAATTTCGGCGATTTCATCGAAGACAAATCCACGGAAAATCCGTGCGACATGACGAGCTTCAGTTTGTTGAAAGACAAATTGACCGACGTGCTTTCCAGCCTGACCGAGCGCGAACGCAAAGTTCTCGAACTGCGTTTCGGCCTCGGCGACGGCTATTCGCGCACGCTGGAGGAAGTTGGAAAACAATTTCGCGTCACACGCGAACGCATCCGCCAGATTGAAGCCAAAGCGCTTCGCAAAATGCGTCATCCCACACGCATCCGGCAGTTACATGGCTTTCTCGAAGTCGAGGAGATTGAATAATCTCGCCAGGAATTTTGCCGCGCAAAACCCGCCGCATTTTCAAAAAAATTTTCCTTCGCGCGAATGGGTTTAAGCTTGTCCGCGATTGCGACCCGGGACAATCTGATTCGCGTCCCGTCGGGCCCGTAGCTCAGCGGTTAGAGCAGGCGACTCATAATCGCTTGGTCCTCGGTTCAAATCCGAGCGGGCCCACCAGTTTTCTTCCGGCTCCAATTCAAAAGCAAGAACCGGAGTTTTTGTTTTCAAAAAATCCTCTATAGTTTTCCGGAATTGAAGTTATGAAAAGCGCCGCGAAAAAGCGAAATCCGGAAACCGAAAAATACATTTCCAAAACGAAGCGTTGGAACGCGGTTGTCCGCCAGGATGCGAAAGCCGATGGAAAATTTTTTTATTCCGTCAAAACAACCGGTGTTTATTGCCGTCCATCCTGCGCGGCGCGATTGCCCCGGCGCGAAAACGTCGAGTTTCACGATTCCTGGGAAGCCGCCGAACGCGCCGGTTTCCGCGCCTGCAAACGCTGCCAGCCCAACGGCCCGGCGCTCGACGAAATCCACGCCGCCGCCGTCGCGAAAGCGTGCCGGATCATCGCATCCGAGAAAAACCCGCCCAATCTTGAACAACTGGCAAAAAACGTCGGAATGAGCCGTTTTCATTTTCACCGTGTTTTCACGAGACTCGTCGGTGTGACGCCGAAAACCTACGCGCGCTCCATTCTTCTGTCCCGTTTGCAAACGGAATTGCCCGGCCGCAAAACCGTAACAGAAGCGATTTACACCGCCGGTTTCAATTCCAGCGGACGCTTCTACGCGGAATCCAATAAAATGTTAGGCATGAGGCCGAAAGATTTTCGCGCCGGCGGCGCAGGCGCGGCAATCCGCTTCGCCTCGGGCGAATGTTCGCTGGGTTCGATTCTCGTGGCAGCTTCGGAAAAAGGCGTTTGCGCGATTCTGCTCGGCGACGACGCGGATGAATTGTTGAAAAATCTTCAGGACCGTTTTCCCCGGGCGAGACTGATCGGCGGCGACAAAAAATTCGAGCGCATCGTGGCGCGGGTGGTTGGTTTTGTGGAAGCGCCAAAGCTCGGACTGAACCTGCCGCTGGATATTCGCGGCACGGCTTTTCAGCAGCGCGTCTGGCACGCATTGCGGAAAATTCCCGCCGGCTCGACCGCGAGCTACGCGGAAATCGCAAAACGCATCGGCGCGCCAAAAGCGGTGCGCGCGGTCGCGGGAGCGTGCGCCGCAAATCCCATTGCCGTGGCAATTCCCTGCCATCGCATTTTGCGCCGTGACGGAAATCTTTCCGGCTATCGCTGGGGTGTGGAGCGCAAACGCGCGTTGCTGGAACGTGAAAAAAGCTCCCGATAAATCGCGCAAAAATGCGGATTATCGGATTTTCGACAGATCAACCTCGCGAGCGGGAAAATTTTTGCGCAATTTTTGAAAAGAATTTCTTCTCTTAAAGGGCTTCCTCTGCAAGTTTTACTTTTGCCGTATGCGATTTGAATCCGGTTTGTTCCGGGTCAGGCGAACAGGGAATTGCGGTTGATCGTTTTGGTTTTTTGGAATCGGTTTAATACAAATGCACACAATTTCCTTTTTACAGGATTTGGCGGTGGTGATGATCGTGGCCGGGCTGGTGACGATTCTTTTCCATCGTTTCAAGCAGCCGGTCGTGCTCGGCTACATTCTCGCGGGCTTCATCATCGGCCCGCATTCACCGCCGTTTTCGCTGATCACCAGCGAGGAAAGCATCAATACACTCGCCGAAATCGGCGTGATTCTGCTGATGTTTTCGCTCGGACTGGAATTCAGCCTGCGAAAATTGAAACGGGTCGGCGGCACCGCGATCATCGCGTCGTCGCTGGAAATTTTCGGCATGGGCTGGGTTGGCTACGAACTCGGAAAGGCGTTCGGCTGGAGCAATACGGACAGCCTGTTTCTCGCCGCGATGCTTTCGATGTCGTCCACGACGGTCATCATCAAAGTGCTGACGGAAATGCGGCGAACAAAGGAGAAATTCGCGGAATTGATTTTTGGCATTCTGATTCTCGAAGACATTCTCGGAATCGCGATGATCGCATTGCTCTCCGGCATCGCGATGACGGGAAATCTGAGTGTGGAAACCGTGGGGCTGACGCTTGGCAGGCTCGCGATTTTCCTGGTCGTCGTGCTGGTGGCCGGATTGATCGCCGTGCCCCGCCTGCTCGGTTACGTTGCTAGATTCAAAAGCAACGAAATGCTTTTGATTTCGGTTCTGGGACTTTGTTTCGGCATTTCATTGCTCGCGGAAAAACTGGGTTACAGCGTCGCGCTCGGCGCATTCATCATCGGCGCGGTGATCGCCGAGGCGCGGGAAATTCATCGGATCGAAACCTTGATCGAACCGGTGCGCGACATGTTCAGCGCGGTGTTTTTCGTCGCAATCGGATTGTTGATTGATCCAAAAATGCTGTTGGAACATTGGGTGCCGGTGGTTGTCCTTACGCTCGCGGTGGTGGTCTGCAAAGTCATCGCGTGCGCGACCGGAACATTTCTGGGCGGTTATGATCGCGGAACGGCATTGCGCGTCGGAATGAGCGTGGCGCAGATCGGCGAATTCTCCTTCATCATCGCCTCGCTCGGCCTTTCATTGAATGTCACGAGCAAATTTCTTTACCCGATTGCCGTCGCGGTTTCGGCGATCACGACGCTTCTGACGCCTTACCTGATTCGCAGCGCGGACGGCGTTGTGAACCGGTTCGACCGATTCGCGCCGCGCGCGCTGGTCAATTCAATGTCGCTTTACACGCAATGGATCGGGCAACTCGGAAATCGAAAGCATTCGAGCATGGCGGCCAAATTGATGCGGCGATGGATTTTGCAAATGGCGCTTAACGTGGCGCTGATGACCGCGATTTTTATCGCCGCGGTTTATCTCGGACAACATCCTCCGGCGCGGTTCAATGTCCATTTCACGAACGAACGACTGAAAACCGCGCTGTGGTTTGCCGCCGTGATCTTTTCGCTGCCGCTCTTTATCGCCACATCACGGAAATTGCAGGCGCTTGGAATGTTGATCGCGGAAATGCGTGTTGCGCGGGCCGCCGCCGGCGCGCGAACGGCCGCCATTCGCTCCATCATCGCGCAGGTTGTCGCCATCGTTGGAACCGCCGTTCTGGGTTTTTACGTGCTGGTGCTGACTTCCGCTTTATTGCCGTCCTTGCGGGTGCTGGTTATTTTGCTCGCGGTGGCGGCGCTGATCGCGTGGCTGTTGCGGCGATCATTTATTAAAGTGTATTCCCGCGCGCAGGCCGCGTTGCAGGAAACGCTGGCGCAACCGCCGCCGCCGAATCCGGCCGCGCGCGTTTTGCCCGTTTTGCCATCGCTGCTGCGCGAAACAGATCTGGAAATGACCGAAATCGCCAATGCCTCACCCGCCGCCGGCAAGCTCATTCATGAACTCCAACTCCGCACGCAGACCGGCGCAAGCATTGTCGGAATTGAACGAAACGGACAAAGCATCATCAATCCCGGCCCGGATGAGGAATTGCAAGTCGGCGATAAAATTTTATTGCTTGGCAGTCGCGCGCAGTTGGACGCGGCGGTTGCCGCGATGAAACCGGTTCCGGCTGCGGCAAATCCAGAGGGTTGAAAGCGAAATCAACCACGGATGAAAACAGATTAACACGGATAAAAATCTATTATTCTGAATCTCTAATCTGAAAACCAAAACACCGTGCGGCGAACCCGTTTTGGAATATTGGAAAAATTGATTCAAGATACCTTCTTTAATCCGTATTCATCGGTGTCTATCCGTGGTTAAAATTTTTTGATTGCATTTGGTTCGGTTAAACCGAATTTTTCAAACCCGCCACCGAAAAAAAGAGACAGGCCAAGCGACCTGTCTTTGAATTGCCAAATTTACGGCAGAAAAAACTATCGTCTGCGCGAGCCTGCGGTTTCTTCCTCTTCCTCCTCTTCGGATTCGTCCTCGTTCACGATGCTTTCGGCGAGGTCGGTAAGTTTTTCATCCGTGTCCTCCTCTTCGGTCAAAGTTTCTTCCAACAAATCGGCGGCGTCATCTTCGCCCATTAATTTCGCCCAGGAAACCAGCGAACCGTAAGCCGCGATTTCGTAATGTTCGACTTTTTGCGCGCCGCAAATCAACGCGGCATCGCCTTCGTCTTCCTCAATCATTTCCTTGCCCTCCTCAAGCAGTCCCTCCATGCCTTTGCATTTTTTGCCTTTCGCGGACTCGTCAAAAATCTTGAAAACTTTTTCAAGACGGCTGACGTGCTCGTGCGTTTCTTCGAGATGCGACTTGAACGCCTCCTGCAATTCCTCGTGTTCAGCGGCTTTTGCCATTTTCGGCAAAGCTTTGACGATTTGCTTTTCGGCGTCGTAGATGTCCTTCAATTCGTCCAGGAATGTTTCTCGCAGCGTGCTCATAATTGACCTTTGGTTAATTGTTTGTCTGCGAAGAATAACGCCCGCCAAAACGCATCTCCATGGGATGAACACCTGCGAATTTTTCCTTGAAAAAATAAATCGAGGTGAAGAACGCTTTGCGAAATCCGAAATCCGAAAACAAAATCGCGGATTCCGTTTACTTCGTCAGATAATATTTCTGCGTATATTCCTTCACCATGCGGTCCGTCGTAAATTGCGGAACCAACGTCGCCATCGCCCGGCGGATTCTTTGAATCCACTGACGCGGAATGCCTTGAGAATCGCGCATGAAAAACAGCGGAATCACTTCCTCGGTCAATGCGCGATACAGATTCGCGCTGTCCATTCGATCCTGTTCCTCGACGGAATCCGCGTGCGCGTCTTCGCCAATCGCAAATCCGTTCGTGCCGTCGTAACCTTCGCGCCACCAACCGTCGAGAATACTGAGATTCATGCAGCCATGGCAGCCCGCTTTCATTCCGCTCGTGCCGGAAGCTTCCAGCGGGCGTCGCGGATTGTTCAGCCAGATATCGCAGCCGGAAACCATTTGCCGCGCGACGTGAATGTCATAATTCTCAATAAACACCAGACTGCCCTGCAAATCGCTGTACTTGCTGAGGTGAATAATGTGCTGAATGTAACGCTTGCCATCGTCGTCTCGCGGATGCGCCTTGCCTGCGAAAATAAATTGAATCGGCCGCGTTTTGTCGCGCGTGAGGCGAACGATATTTTCCATCTGCTGAAAAATCAGCGGCGCGCGTTTGTAAGTGGCGAAACGCCGCGCAAAACCAATGGTCAGCGCGTCGGGATTCAGCAATTGATCGAACGCGATGAAATCGCCCTGAGTCATCCGCTGGCGTTGAATGAGCAAACGGCGCCGCGCGAATTCGATCAATTCACGCCGCAATTTGTATCGCAACGCCCAGATTTCCTCATCGGAAATAAAATCCGGATCGAGCATTTTCTGCCAGAACTCGGGCGAATTGATGTGGTCGCTCCAGAGCGCGTTTTCACCGGATCTGGAAGTGCTGGATTTCAGCCGGTCGCGCCAGAACCGGCGCACCGGACCTTTCATCCAGCCGAGCAAATAAATGCCGTTTGTGATGTGGCCAATCGGAACCTGTTCAACCGCTTTGCCCGGATACAAAACCTGCCACATGTGACGGCTCACGCGCCCGTGCAATTCGCTGACGCCGTTGGCGGAACGCGACAACTTCAACGCGAGCACCGTCATGCAAAACGGCTCCGCCTGATCGGCGGGATTCACCCGGCCCAGTCCCATCAATTCCTGAAATGGAACCGACAGCGTCGCGCAATAACGCTGCATCGCGTAATTCATCAGGTCCGGGCTGAACCGGTCATGGCCCGCTTCCACCGGCGTGTGCGTGGTAAAAATACATTCGCTCCGCGTCAACGCCGAGGCTTCCTCGAATTTTTTTCCCGCCGCCATTTTTTCCCGCGTCAATTCCAGCGTCAGAAAAGCCGCGTGCCCTTCGTTCATGTGGAAAACCGACGGCGCGATTCCCAGCGCGCGCAACAATCGCACTCCGCCGATGCCCAACAACATTTCCTGCATGATGCGCGTCGTGCTGTCGCCTCCATAAACGCGCAGGGTGAGATCGCGAAAATGCTGTTCGTTCTGCGGCAAATTGGTATCGAGCAGATAAACCGGAACGCGGCCGACATTCACGCGAAAAGCGCGAAAGAAAACCTGGTTCATGCCGATGTCCAGATTGCAAACAACCGGTTCGCCCTTTCCATCCAGCACAGGTTCGATCGGCAGGTTTGCCGGATTCAATAGCGTGTAATATTCCGTCTGCCAGTTGTTCGAATCAATCGCCTGCTGAAAATAACCTTCGCGATAAAACAAACTCACGCCGGCAAAACCCAGCCCGAGATCGCTCGCGGATTTCGTGTGATCGCCCGCCAGAACGCCGAGTCCTCCGGCGGCGATGGGCAACGTTTCGTGAAAACCGAATTCAGCGGAAAAATACGCGACCGGTTTCGCGCGCAATTCCGGCGCGTGCTGGTGCGCCCAGGTGTTTTTCTCGTTGATGTAATCGTCGAACGCGCGCAGCACCGCGCGAACGCGCTCGGCGAAATTGCAATCCTGCAATCGCACGCGCAGTTCGTAATCGGAAACCTCGCGCAGAATCGCCACCGCGTTGTGATACAGGTTCTGCCAGCCGCGCGGCGAAAGTTCCTGAAAGATTTCCTGCGCGCCCTGGTTCCATGTCCACCAGAGATTGCGCGCCACTTTGTTCAATCCGGTGGTCAGCTCCGTGAGTTCCTCGCCCGTCAATGGTTTCTTCGCCATAATTTTTTCCATGCGTCCGCCCGAAATCTACGCTACGAAGCCCGCGCGCGCATCGCAAATTATTTTCTGTTTTCGACGGCAAAATCGCAAGCTATGTTCCGCGTGCGGCGAATTCGTTTCAAAGTTTTTAATAAAAGCGCCAAGCGCCAAACAAAATAAATTCCGTTTAGATTTTGCCACGATGAAAAAATACCGGCACGCCCTGAGCATCGGAATTCAGAACAATCTGACTTACCGGTTCAATTTCCTGGCGCGAACGCTGTTCGGGCTGATTCCGCTCATCGCGATGCTTTATTTGTGGAAAACGATCTACTCGGAAAAAGCGCCCGGCGCATCCGTGGAATCTTACAGTTTCGCGGGAATGGTTTCGTATTATCTGCTCGCGACGGTCGTGGACGCGCTGACGGCGGTGAACGAAGATGACTGGCAGATCGCGGCGGACATCAAGGACGGAAACATCAGCCAGTTTTTGCTCAAGCCGATTGATTACCTGACGTTTCGGCTTTGCCTTTTCCTTTCCGGACGGCTCACGTATCTGACCGTCGCGGCGGTTCCGCTGACGGTTTTTATTTTGTGTCTGCACCATTATTTCGTGCTGCCGGCCACCTGGGCGAGATTCGGATTTTTCCTGTTCTCCGCCGCAATGACGGCGATGCTTCAATTTTTCATGTCGTACACGATGGCGATGCTTGCATTCTGGATTCTGGAGGTTTCGACCTTTATTTTCATTCTGTTCGCGTTTGAATATCTGGCAAGCGGGCATCTTTTTCCGCTCGATATCTTACCGCCATTTTTCGAGCGGCTGCTTTTTTTCACGCCGTTTCCGTACCAGCTTTATTTTCCGATCAGCATTTACATGGGAAAAACCACCGGCGCGGCGCTCGCGCAAGGACTAGCGATTCAATTCGGCTGGGTCGCCGCGACTTATCTGCTCGCGCGTTTCGCGTGGCGGCGCGGAATCAAAAAATACGGTGCAGTCGGAGGATGAGAAAAATCTTACAGTTTGTTAAATGATGGAAATCGCAAAAGTGAATACCAACAATGAAAACGCAAAAAGGTTAAATCCGACGGTCCAACCATTTTCCTGTTCAACGCATTTAACCGATTTAACGTTTTAACTTTCCTGCTTCCATGTCCCGTTACCTGAAAATCTACGCCGCGCTCTGGAAAAATTCCGTCACGCGCGAAATGATGTTCAAAGGAAATTTTCTCCTTTGGATTCTCGTCGAATTTCTTTGGTTCGGATTGCAGCTCGTTTTCATCAGCGTGCTATATCTGCACACCGATTCCATCGGTTCGTGGACAAAATGGCAGGTCGTGATGCTCGTGGGCGCGAGCCATTTTATTCAGCAGACCTATCAGGCGTTTTTCCTCGTCAACTGCACCAATCTTTCCGAACTCGTCCGCACGGGAAAGCTGGATTTTCTGCTGTTGCTTCCGGTCAACACGCGCTTTGTCGTTTCACTTCGGCAGGTGGATCTCGGCGCGTTCGTGAACGCGGTTTCCGGTCTGACTGTCATCGCGTATTCGGCGCATCAACTTCATTACGTGCCGAATATTGGACAAATCTTCGGGTTCCTCGGACTCTGCGTGGCTGGAATTCTGATTCATTACTCGCTGATGTTTTTGCTGGCGACCATCAGCTTCTGGACCGTTCGCGCGCAGGGAATTGTCTGGGGCTATTACAATTTGTTCAACATCGCGCGAATGCCGGACGAGGCGTTTCAAGGCGTATTCAAGGCGATTTTCACGTTCGCGATTCCGATGCTGCTCGTCTCGAACGTTCCGGTGCGCGTGCTCGCGGATAAAATCACCCGGCCCGGCCCGGTGCTGTTGCTGCTCGCAATGAGCGTCGTGTGTTTTGTGGTTTCCGAATTCGGCTGGCGAGGTTCAATCCGCCATTACACCAGCGCGAGTTCGTGATGAATTGAACAAAAAAAAAGACGGAGCTTAACAAGATCAACCGCGCGCGATCAATGTCCGCGTTGGCGGCGCTTGACTTTCAATTGCGCGAGCGAATGCGCCAAAGCGCCTTGAACCAGCGCGGCTTCCGCGTCGTCTATGCGCTCGGCCAATCGCGCTTCCGCGCGACGCCTCGCTTCCTCGGCTTTCGCTTCGTCAATGTTCTCCGCGCGAATCGCCATGTCCGCCAGAATCGCCACTCGTTCACCGGTGATTTCCACAAATCCATCGCCGACCGCGAGAAAAAAATCCTGGCCGTTTTTGCGCGCGAGAACTTCGCCCGACACAAGCTGTGTCATCA
The DNA here is from genome assembly GCA_035701135.1 of Verrucomicrobiia bacterium. Classification (GTDB taxonomy): domain Bacteria; phylum Verrucomicrobiota; class Verrucomicrobiia; order Limisphaerales; family DASXHY01; genus DASXHY01. The sequence goes on along the minus strand of DASSNZ010000253.1, from coordinate 13,969 downwards.
GCGGAACGTGATTGGGATAAACGCCCAGTTCGCCTTCAACACCCGGAAGCGTGACCATCTCGACATCTTCGGAATAAACCTTGGCGTCGGGAGTGACGATTTCTAATTTCAGTGTGCTGGCCATTTTTATTTACATTTCATGGTTCACGTTTTCACGCCACACGTCCACGTCTGAAACGAGATTCGTGAACGTGAAATCCGCATCACGCTTCCTTGATCTCGTCAATTCCGCCCTTCATGTAAAAATTCACTTCCGGCACATCGTCGTGTTTGCCTTCGAGAATTTCCTTGAAGCCGCGCACGGTCTCGGCGACCGGAACCTGCTTGCCTTCGCGGCCGGTGAAAATCTGCGCAACCGAAAACGGCTGGCTGAGAAAACGCTGAATTTTTCGCGCGCGAAACACCGTGAGCTTGTCGTCGGGCGAAAGCTCGTCCATGCCCAGAATCGCGATGATGTCCTGCAAATCCTTGTATCGCTGCAAAACTTTCTGAACGCCGCGCGCCATATCGTAATGTTCCTGCCCGACAATATCGGCGGAAAGCGCGCGGGAATTTGAAGCCAGCGGATCCACGGCGGGATAAATACCCAATTCCGCAATGGAACGTTCCAACACAATCGTCGCGTCCAAATGCGCGAACGTCGTCGCCGGCGCCGGATCGGTCAAATCGTCCGCCGGAACATAAACCGCCTGAAAGCTCGTGATCGAACCTTTCTTGGTCGAAGTGATGCGTTCCTGCAAATCACCCATTTCCGCCGCGAGTGTCGGTTGATAACCAACCGCGCTCGGCGTGCGGCCCAGCAGCGCGGAAACTTCCGAACCGGCCTGCGAAAAACGGAAAACGTTGTCCACGAATAAAAGCACGTCCTGATTTTTTTCGTCGCGGAAATATTCGGTCACGGCGAGCGCGGACAGCGCCACGCGCAAACGCGCGCCGGGCGGCTCGTTCATCTGGCCGTAAACCAAACCGATGCGCGAGCCGGGTTCGATGATCGGCAAACCGTTGTCGCCGATTTTGGGATGACCTTTTTCGTCTTTCTGAACTTTGATAACGCCGGCTTCTATCATTTCGTTGTAAAGATCGTTTCCTTCGCGCGTGCGTTCGCCGACGCCCGCGAACATCGAAATTCCGCCGTGCAGTTTCGCGATGTTATTAATCAATTCCATGATGACGACGGTTTTGCCGACGCCCGCGCCGCCGAACGCGCCGACTTTGCCGCCTTTCAAAAACGGACAAATCAGGTCAATGACTTTGATTCCGGTCGTGAGAATCTGCGGACTGGTGGATTGCTCCACGAGCGCGGGCGCGGCGCGGTGAATCGGCAGATATTTGTCCGCCTTTACCGGACCTTGCTCGTCCACCGGCTGGCCGGTCACGTCAAACACGCGACCCATCACCGCTTCGCCCACGGGCATGGAAATGGGCGCGCCGGTGTCGGTGATTTCCATTCCGCGTTTAAGTCCTTCTGTTGTGCTCATGGCGACGGCGCGAACCCAGTTGTCGCCGAGGTGCTGTTGCACTTCGAGCGTCAGTTTGGTTTTGCCAGCCGCGCCCGGCGAGGTGAATTCGACGGTGAGCGCGTTGTAAATGGCCGGCAGCTTGTCCGCGAACTCGATGTCCACGACCGGGCCGATGATTTGAACGATTTTGCCTTTGTTCATGTTCTGTAAATTTTAGATTTGAAATTTCAAATTGAAATGCGCGCGGCGTTTAACCCAACGCCATCTGGGCTGTTGTGATTTCCAAAAGTTCTTTCGTAATATTTGCCTGGCGCAGTTTGTTGTATTCGAGCGTGAGGTCCTTGATGAGTTGCTTCGCGTTGTCCGTCGCGTTTTTCATCGCCACCATTCGGGAGCTGTGCTCCGACGCCTTGGCCTCAAGCAGGATTTGATAAACCTGAAAATTCAAATAATGCGGCAGCAACGAACCCAGCACGCCGCCCGCGTCCGGCTCGAACAGATAATCCACGTCCGATTTTTCGAGCGCCGCCGACGCCTGATGTTCGTCTCCGTGAACGCGCGCCTGAACGTCCTTCAATTCGCGGATCGGCAACAGCGTTCGCGCCTCGGGTTTTTGAACAAGCGTGCTGACGAAATTCGTGAAAAGAATTTCCACGCGATTCACTTCGCCATTCAGAAACATTTCCTGGACAAATTTCGAAATCGCCCGCGCTTCGGCGAACAGTGGCGCGTCTTTGTAAGTGAATTCCGCCGCGAGTTGACGCCGCGTGCGCGCCACAAACTGCGCGCCTTTTTTTCCGGCGCAAACAAACACCGTCGTGTCTTTCTCGAACTTCGCCGCTTCGCGCGTGAGATTTGCGTTGAGCGCGCCGCACAATCCTTTGTCCGTGCTGATGACCACCACGGCGCGTTTTCCGCCCTCGCGCGCTTCCATCAATGGATGCGAGAAATCGCCGGAGCGCCCGGAAACATGCGCGAGAATATTATTCATCAGCGCGGCGTAGGGCCGTCCCGCGAGCGCGGCAAGCTGCGCCTTGCGCATTTTCGACGAAGCGACCATCTGCATCGCTTTCGTGATTTGCGCGGTGTTTTTGACCGACTTGATGCGTCGGCGAATATCGCGTGTGCTGGGCATGGCTAAAATCTTTTCTTCGACCGCACTTTGTAAGGCGTCGAGGTTTCGCGAATATGAAAACCAATTTCCTTCCGCTCTTTTTCAACCGGCGGCTCGATCAACTGGCGAATCGCCTCGAACAAATTCTGAATCGCTTCATCGTGTCCGCTGACCCGGTTTTCCAATTCGGAGAGTTTTCCGGAAAGTTCCTTGTGCGCGGCCAACTGCTCGCGCATCAAAACAAACGCACGGACAACGCGAATGCTGGCGTCAATCGCAACCGGACTGTTCAAGACGCTCGCAAGCATCAACGCGCCGTGTTCGGTAAAAACCCAGGGCCGATAATTCGGGTTGTACTTCAATCCGCTCACGACGCGGGATCTGATCGGAAGTGACCCGGTCGCAATTTGCGACCGGATTTGCTTGATCTCTTCAGCCGTAAGTTGAAACGCGAAATCGGACGGAAATCTTTCACGATTTCGTTTGACCTGCTCGTTCAGCCGTTTCAATGGGACGCCATAAACCGCAGCCAGATCCGAATCCAGCATGACGCGCAAACCGCGAAAAGTCAGAATCGAGGATTCGATTCCATCCATTGTTGCAGTTTGCTTTTCGCTCATAACTTTCGACTTCAAACGATCTTACCGATACGTTTGTTTGAATTCCGTTACCGCCGCCTTCAAGTCGCCGGCCAGCGCGTCGCTGACCGCTTTTTCGTTGCGAATTCTCGTAAGCACATCCGCTTTTCGCGTGCTCAGAAAATCCGTGAGTTTGCTTTGAAAATCTTTGGCTTTCTCAACCGGAACATCGTCGAAGAAATTATTCTGCACCGCCCACAAAACCGCGACCTGAACTTCAACCGGAATCGGATTGAATTGCGGCTGTTTGAAAACCTCGACAACGCGTTTGCCGCGTTCGAGAATCGCCTGCGTTTTGGCGTCCAGATCGGAACCGAACTGCGCGAACGCCGCGAGTTCACGGTATTGCGCCAGATCGCCTTTGATACGTCCCGCCACCTGTTTCATTGCCTTGATCTGCGCCGCCGATCCGACGCGCGAAACCGACAAACCGACAGAAACCGCCGGGCGCACGCCTTGATAAAACAAATCCGTTTCCAGATAAATCTGCCCGTCCGTGATGGAAATCACGTTCGTTGGAATGTAAGCCGAAACGTCGCCGGCCTGAGTTTCGATAATCGGCAGCGCCGTCAACGAGCCATTTCCATATTTTTCAGAAACGCGCGCCGAACGTTCGAGCAAACGGCTGTGCAAATAAAACACATCGCCGGGATACGCTTCGCGGCCCGAAGGACGTTTCAATACCAGCGAAACCTGACGATACGCGACCGCTTGTTTTGAAAGATCATCGTAAATAATCAGCGCGTCCATGCCGTTGTCCATGAACCATTCGCCCATCGCCGCGCCCGCGAATGGCGCGAGATACTGGTTCGCGGCGGAATCGGAAGCGGACGCGACCACGACAATTGTATCTTCGAGCGCGCCGGATTTTTCCAATTCAGCGATAACGCGCGCCACGTTCGATTGTTTCTGGCCGATGGCGACGTAAATATTGTAAATCGGGCGGAAATTCTTGTCTCCGGATTCGCGTCCAACCCTGTTGATGCGCGATTGATTAATCATCGCGTCCACGCCGATGGTGGTTTTTCCGGTCGAGCGATCACCAATAATCAATTCGCGTTGACCGCGCCCGATCGGAATCATCGCGTCAATCGCCATGATGCCGGTCTGCACCGGCTGGCTGACGGATTTGCGTTTCACAATCCCGGGCGCGATTTTTTCCACCGGATAAAACGCGGTTTCCTTGATCGGCCCTTTGCCGTCCGCGGGGCGTCCGAGCGAATCCACAACCCGCCCAAGCAAACCTTTTCCGACCGGAACGGAAAGCAGTTTTCCGGTGGTTTTGACTTCGGAACCTTCATGCACCTGAAGGTAATCGCCGAGAATAATCGCGCCGACTTCGGTTTCCTCGAGGTTCAGCGCGAGGCCGACAATGCCGTTTCCGAAGTCCAGCATTTCATTCAACATCGCGTCGGTGAGGCCCTCGATTTTGGCGACGCCGTCGGAGATTTCGCGGACGACGCCGACGTTTTGTTTGTTCACCGTCGTTTTCACGCCGGCAATTTGCGCTTCGATTTCCTGGAGAAGATTGCTCATATCAATTTCGTTTTCCGTTCTTCGTAAATTTAAAAAATTATAAACTCGCTTCCAATGCGGCCAATCTCGCCTTCACGCTGCCATCAAAAACATCGCTGCCGATTTTGATTCTCATGCCGCCCAGCAACGCCGGATTCTGCGTGAAGGAAATTGTCAATCCGCCGCCATAAATCCGACCGAGGCGATTCGTCACGTCCGCCTGAATTTCCGGGGACAACGGCGCGGCGCTTTCGACGCGCGCGGTCCGGCGATCCAGATCCAGTTTCACCAGACGTTGGAAATGCGAAAGAATCGCACTGTAACCGCGCGGCTTCAAAGCAATGACCTGGGCCACGGCGTTGCGCGCGCGATTTTCATCCAGCAAACCATTCACAAGGCAACTGCGGAACAGTTCCTTGGCATCATGGCGGGATTGTTTGGAAATCTTCATTGTCTCGGAATCAACGTCAATGCGCGGCAAAGCAAAACAGGCGGAGCGGAGAACAAGAAATTTTCCCGCGCGTTTCCGCTATTTTGCGTTTTTGCATTTAAAAAAATCATGCAGCCAATTGTTTGCTGGTTTCTTCCGCGAGACGTTTCTGGTCGTCGGGCGTCAGCACTTTTCCAGTTACAGTCGCGGTGGTTTGAACAACCAGGCGCCCGACTTCGCGTTTGAGTTCCGCGAGCATTCGCGCGTGATCGGCGGCGGCGGCTTCGCGGGCTTTGGCGATAATCTGCTCGGCGGCGGCGATGGCTTTTTGTGTTTCCTGCTCCTGCACTTTCGCGGCGGCGGCGCGCGCTTCTTCGATTGCCTGATTCGCCTGCGCGTTGGCTTTGTTTAAAATTTCCAGGCGCGCGGCTTCCGTCCGCTGGAGTTCGGCCTTGATTTTTTCGGCATTGGCAAGCCCCTCGGCGATGCGCTGACGGCGCGTTTCAAGAATGGTCAGCACGCGTTTGTAGGCAAAAAAGTAAAGCAACGCGGCGACAATGCAAAAGCTGATGGCCTGCGCAATAAAATGCGACCAATCCACGCCGAACGTCTGCGCCGTCTTCCGGCCCATTTCCGCCAAATCACTGCCGATACTGCCAAATAAAACCAGATGAGTCATAAAATTCTTAAAACTGCCGGACGCGGAGGTTCACCCCGCGCCCGGCATAGTTCACATTACTTCACGAGGAAGATGGCGTAGAACACGATCGCTTCCGCGAACGCGATTGCCAGAATGGCCTGCACCAGAATGGGCGTGGCCGCGCCGGGATTCCGTCCCACCGCTTCCGAAGCCTTCATTCCGATCAAACCCACGCCGAGTGCCGCGCCGAGCGCCGCCAGACCGACCGTGAGATTGCCATTGACGACTTTTGTCGCCGCTTCCGCCGCTTGAGCCAACATAGGCGTAAACATATAGTTTCCTTTCTTTCTCTTTCTCAGCGGCCCCCGCGATTGAACACGGTCAGACCGCCGAAATTTTTTAAATTTGAATTTTAATGATGCGCAGAACTGTGTGATTCATCGTGCGGAGCAATCAGCATGGTGAACACGGCCGTCAGCAACATAAACACCAGCGCCTGCACAAAACCGACAAGTAATTCCATGAAATAAAACGGAATAGGAAGCAGCCAGCCAAATCCCGGAACGAGCCGCCCCATCGCTTCAAGCATGTTCTCGCCCGCAAAAATATTTCCGTAAAGCCGGAAGCTGAGCGACACCGGACGGAACAAAATCGAAAGAATTTCCAGCCAGCCGACGGCGAAAAATACAACGATCATCAACAGTTTCAGAAATCCGGTCGTGTTGCCTTTTGGAGCAAACAAATGTTTCAAAAAGCCAATCGGCCCGTTCATCTGAAGCGCCCATATCGTCCAGCACGCGAAAAAGACCATGGACATCGCCAGTGTCATGTTCAAATCCGCATTGCCGCCGCGGAAAAACGGATCCTGCAGATAGAAATGTCCCGAACTGTCCTTCACGCCCCAGCCGATGGTTCCAAAGCCCGGAATCAGGCCAGCCCAATTACAGAACATGATGAAAATGAAAATCGTCGCAAAAAACCAGAATGTCTTTTTGACCAGCGAATGGCCAATGATGCCTTCGAGAAAATTGTAAAGGCTTTCCACCATCCATTCCCAAAAATTCTGCGCGCCGCTCGGAATTTCCTTCATGTTCCTGGTCGCAATTTGCGCGAAAACAATCAATGCCAATGCCACAATCCAGGTCACAATCATGGAATTGGTAATGGGCAAAGAGCCGATATGGGCGACGGGCACCGCGCGCGCGGGCAAACCTTCCTCCGAATGAGTTTCCGGGGTCGCCGACGCCTGATGAATCGCTTCCGCAGAGGCGGGCACGGCGTTGGATTCCTGGCTGAACGCCAATGCCGGCGCGCCAATAATAAGCAGCCACAACGAGATGACTCGGACTAAACGCATGACAAAATTTTCGCCGCGCCAAGGGACACCAATCCCGCAGTTTTCACCGATTTTGGCCGGAGCGCCGGAGAAGTTGCCCCATCGTGAAAAAATTCACAAGGGTTTTTTGGAATTTTTTTTATTCTGCGAGGAAGAATTTGCCTGTTCTTCTAATGATCTCCCGTCCAATACGCAAAGCGAATCTGAAATTCCCGCGGGCGCGAAATTCCGGCACTCGAAATTTGAATGAAAATACATCTGGGAAAAACAGGAACCCGCTCAAGCGAACTTCAATTTTTCTTCAGATCCAAGGTTTCCAGTTCCAAATCTCCAGATTGGAATTCCCGAGGACGGAGTGATCCCGGCGGGCATTCAGATGTTCTGCCAATTTGCGGAAACCAAATTCACGGAAACAAAATTTTGCTCACGAATGCGTCCGGGGTTTTTCCGTTTTTCTCGCGATCCAGCCTGGATTGCACGGAATTGGTTTTCGGAAAATCTGGAGAAATCGTGGTGCCGACGATATAAGCGGTTGTGCCCGCCGGGTCCACGGCGATTCCGGTCGCGTGATCGCTGAGACGGCCGCCGAGCAAAAGCGAATTGGTTCCGACAAACGATGTTCCATCCGCGCTCAACACGGCGAGAAAAACATCTTTCGACCGGGAACCGGCCTTGATTACTTTTTTCGAACGCAAATCCGTAAAGGCGTTTGTCGCGAAGAAATTTTTTTCGCGCGTAAAACCCGTCACGTACGCAAGCCCCGCCGCGTCCGCCGCAATGCCCAGACCGCGATCCAACCGGCGTCCGCCGAATTGGGTCGAGTAAATAAGATTGTCATTGGAATCCACTTTCGCGACGAACACGTGCGAAACGAAATTTCCGGTTTTGGATTGCGGCAAAGTCACGACGTTGGTCGGAAAAACCTTGGAAAGCGTAAAGCCCGTCACGTAAGCGTTCGCGGCGGAATCGAGCGCGATGCTTGTTCCCCTGTCGTCATTGCTGCCTCCGAGATACGTGGAATAAAGGAGCGACATTCCGTCCGCGGAAATTTTGCTGATGAACGCGTCCGGCCGGCCCGTCGGCCTGGTTTGCAGGTTCAGATGATCCAGCGTGATTCCGTTGGTGTAAACATCGTTCACGAGCGTGATTGGATTTACGATTGGAAAATTCGTCGAGGAAGTCCAGCCGGTGACGTAGGCGTTGCCCGCCGAATCCACCGCGATGCTTTTTGCCTGTTCCATGTTCGTCCCGCCGAGATAAGTGCAATACGCGTAATTTGTTCCGCCGATAATTTTCGCAACGAACGCATCCTGACGCCCGCCGGAGAACGGCTGAAATCCATTCGGCACGGGAATGAAATTTGTGGATTCGGTCAATCCCGTGACATAAACGCCCGAAGCATCCACCGCAATTCCATATCCGGCATCGCGCCTTGTGCCGCCGAGAAGCGTTGAAAAAACCAGCGAGGAACCGGTCGGATCCAATTGCGCCACGAATGCGTCCGTGGGCGCGAGACGGAAAGAATTGTTTCTTACGCCGACGACTTTCGAGCGCAGAGCGCCGTTCGCCGGAACGATTGGAAAATTCCGCGAATCGGTGAAGCCGGTGATGAATGCGTTGCCCGCCGCGTCCACCGCAAGCGCAAACGCGCCGTCGTCGGTTTTCCCGCCGAGATAAGTCACGTAAACCAGTTGATTTGAAACCGCGTCGAATTTCGCGACAAACGCGTCGCCGAAACCGGCAATGCCTCCGGCGAATTTTCTTTGAACCGCGCCGGGCGTGACGGGAAATTTATTTTTAGAAACCGTTTCGCCGGCAATGTAAATATTTCCGCTGCTATCGAGCGCGATGGCCCAGCCGCGATCCGCTCGCGTGCCGCCGAAAAACGTCGAGAAACTCAAGGTCGGATCAATGATCAGCGGCAAAGCGGAATCGTAATCGCCAATGCGAAAACCCACGGTCGTTGAACGGGAATTCCGCGCTCCTTTGTTCTCATTTACGATTTGATAGCGGCCGCGAATTTCGCGTCGCGAGCCGTTTATTTCCTGGTAAATCACCGGTTTGCGCTGGCGCACTTCCGCGCCGCCGATTTTCAAAATCAAATCGCCGGAAGCATCCACGCGAACGTCGTCCGCGCCATCAATGCGCAGGGAAATCCGCTTCGCGCTCGCGCCAGGTTTCACCACAAAATCATATTCCAACCGCGCGGATTGATCGGCGTGATAGATGACATCAATGCCCGGATAAATTTCGTTCGCGCGAACTTTTGCGAACAACGGAATTCCCGCGCGCCATTCGGTTGGGTCGTTTCCAATCAGATAATTCGCCTTGCCGGAAATGGTTTCCGCGCCGGACATCGCCGCGTCCGAATTCGCTCCCGCCAAAATCATGCGAACGGTTCTGGAACCGGATTTTGTTTCGCCAATTTCGCCAATTGGATCTGATGAGGAATCTGCTCCGGCGGATTTCCGCAAAACGAGAATGGCTTCCGCGGGATTGAGAAACACGGAGCAATCCGGTCCGCGCGCGATGAATTTCGCGGTCGCGTCCGCCTGTCCGTGATTCGCCTCGAAATACAGCGGTTCGGTTCCAATAAACGTGGCGCGTTCGGATGCGATGTCGCCGGACTGAATTGCGTGGGCCGCGCCGGCGAAAAGAGTCAGGGATATGAAGAAGGCGCAACGCGCAAAATGTCGCGGCGCGAGACGGTGTATTTCTGAAAAATTCATATTAGAACGGACGTTCAAAGCCGACGCCAAACTGGAATTGTCCGGAGCTTCCGTTGAAACGGTCGTGATGAATCGGCACGCCGTAGTCGAGCCGCAACGGACCGATCGGCAGATTCAGGCGAAGGCCCAGCCCCCAGTTGTCGTTGAAATTTTTGAAATTGTAAGTGTAAGGACCCGCCGAGACATTTCCGATGTCGTAAAACACGGCGAAGCGCAGCCGTTGCACAATGGGAATGCTGTATTCCGCGGAACCGAACCAGTACGAATCGCCGCCGACCGGTTCGTGGGATTGAAATCCGTTCGCGTCGCGCGGATCGCGCGGACTGACGCCGCGGTACTTGAAACCGCGCATTGAATAAAGTCCGCCAAGATAATACCGGTCGTAAAACGGCACGTCATCGGTCGAGCCGTACGAAGCGGTTGTGCCGGTTCCGGCCATCAGTTCCAGCACGTGGCCTTTGGCGAGTCCTTTAAAATACCAATGCGTGTGCAGATCAATTTTGTAATAATCCTTTTCACCGCCGAACGGTCCGGCGATTTCCGCCATCAATTCCGTTCGTTGTCCGCTGTCGGAAAGCTCGGTGCTGTTGCGCGTGTCGTAAGCCAGTGAAAAATCAAATTTAGAAATCCACGAATCGCCGTCTTCCTTCAGCAACGTTTTCGGAATGTATGGCCGCGCGATCGGAAGTCCGTTTGTCCGGCCGAGATTTCCGTTGAAATCAATTCCCACGTCTTCGATCCGATAACCCATGCTGCCGATGAGAAAATCACTTCCCAACGCGCGGGTCAGGCCGATGCGCATTCCGGTGCGGCGTTCGTCATAGAGATTTTCAAGGCTGTTGAAATCCAGTTCGCGATGATACAAATCCACGCTCAACTGGAGTTTTTTTCCGAGAAACCACGGCTCGACAAATGACGCCAGATAATCCTGCCGCTCGGTGCCGAGCTGGACGCGCAAACGGAATTTCTGGCCGCCTCCGGTGAAGCGCGGCGGATTGAAAAGGTCGAAATTTCCCTGCGTGAGTTCCGCGTATCCGACGAGCGAATCCACTGAACTGAAACCCGCGCCGACCATCATATTGCCGGTGTTTTTTTCGTCCACGCTGATGACGAGATCTTTGCGGTTCGGCACATCGGTCGGCTCGGCGCGCGTGTTGACGTTCTCGAAATATTGCATGTTTTCCAACCGCCTTTTGCTGCGGTTGACGCGCACCATGTCATAGACATCGCCGGGCGCGACGGCCAGTTCGCGGCGGATGACGCGGTCCTTGGTTTTGGTGTTGCCGCGAATTTCAATTTTTTCGATGTAGGATTTCTGGCCTTCCTCAATTTTGAATTCCAGATCCATCGTGCCGGTTTCCGTGTTGGGAATGCGCACGACGTTCAGCCGGCGCGAAACGTCTATGTAACCTTTCGAGCCGTAGAAATCCTGGATCTGCTGAATGTCATCCTCGTAGCCGGACGGAGTAAAAACATCGCCGACATCCATCTTGAGTCCGTTTGGTCCAAGTTTGACTTGTTTCCCCAGCGCGCCGGGCGGCTGGAGCGCGCGCATTCCCTGAATGATTTCCGCCGTGCTGAAAGTGGAATTTCCCGTGAATTTCACCGAACCGACTTTGTACTGGCGGCCTTCATAAATAATCAGGCGAATCACCATTTTGCGCGGCGTCGGATAATCAAACTTCACGTCTTTCAACTCGAAATCAATGTATCCTTTGGAACGATAAAATTCCGCGAGACGTTCCTTGTCATCCTGAAACTGGTCTTCCTTGAAAACGCCGCTGCGCGTGATCCATGAAAACATCCAGTGCCGCCGCGTTTTCAAAACCTTGCGCAATTCTTTTTGCGAGAACGCGTGCGCGCCGACGAACACCACGTCCACAATCCGGATTTTCTGGCTTTCCTTGATTTCAATGGTCGCGGTTCCGGTCCCCGCATTCGCGTCAATGTTCAAAACGTATTTGACTTCCGTTCCGGGATAGCCCGCGGTCTGATACATTTTTTGAATTTCCCGGCAATCGGTGAAAAGCTTTTGTTCGTCCAGCGGCTCGCCGATTTTGGAAGTCAGCTTTTTCCGCAATTTCCGGTCGCTGTATTTTGTGTTGCCCTGAAAGCTGATTTCCGTCAGGCGCGGTTTGCCCTGAAGAACATAAGTCAGTTCAAGTCCGTTGGTGTTCGGATTGACCGCAACGCGGATGTTGTAAAACTGGCCGGTCGCGTAAAGATTTCGCACGTCGTCGTCCACTGCGGCGGGCAGATATGGATCGCCGACTTTGACGCGAATGTTCGCGCGAATCAGTTCATCGCTGGCCTTGGCCGGGCCAACGTGTTTGATATCAATTTTGGAGACTTTATACACCGAAGTCTGCGCCCACGCGGATGACAGGGAAAGGAACAGGAGCAGGCCAAAAAGGCGAAACAATGATTTCATCGGGTTCAGTTCGGAACGTCGTCGTCGCTTATTCTGGCTGCATTTTCAAATCGCGTAAAAGATTTCAGGAACGTGAGGTTCACATCGCCGGTCGGGCCGTTGCGCTGCTTGGCAATCAGCAGATTCACCGGCACAGCTTCGTAATCATCGCCCGGCGCTCCGGCGCTTTCTTCATCGTCGCCGCTGCTGGGCTTGTAAAGCAGACCAATCAGGTCGGCATCCTGTTCAATCGAGCCGGATTCCCGCAAATCGGACATCCGCGGTTTGCGGTTTTTGTCCTTTTCCAGTTCGCGATTCAACTGGCTCAAAACGATCACCGGCACTTCAAGTTCTTTGGCCAGCGATTTGATGCCGTTGGAAATATCCGCGATCTCCTGCTGACGATTTTCGGCCCGGCGCGCAGTAGAATGGAGCAACTGGAGGTAGTCAATCACGAAAAGCTTGATGCCATGTTGCTGGTGCATTCGCCGCGCTTTGGCGCGCAGTTGAAGAATCGAAAGTCCGGACGAATCGTCAATGAACAACGGCGCGCTGGCCAGCTTGCCCGCCGCGCCGGTAAGTTTCGGAAAATCCCGCTCCGCAAGAAATCCGTCGCGAATGTTTCGCAGATTCACGCGCGAACGCGAACACAGCATTCGCAACACGAGCGATTCGGAAGTCATTTCCAGACTGAACACGCCAACGGGCAATTTCTGATCAATCGCCACGTGTTCGGCAATATTCATCGCAAGGGAGGTTTTTCCCATGCTCGGCCGCGCGGCAATGACAATCATTTCGCCCGGATGCAGGCCGCTGGTCATTTTGTCGAGATCGGAAAATCCCGTTCCCACGCCGGTCAGCATTCCCTGGCGCTGATGATAATCCTCGATGGTGTTGATCGCTTTTTTGACGAGTTCCTTGATCGTGTCGGTCTGTGTCGTCACGCGCGATTCGCTGATTCGCAGAATGTCGCGCTCGACTTCATCCATCAGCGCGTCCACTTCGCCTTCGAAATCATAAACTTTCCCGACCACGCTCGTGCAGGTCTGAATCATGCAACGCAGCAAAAATTTTTCCTGAACAATGTCCGCATAATAACTCAGGTTCGCCGCGGAAGGAACGACGTCCGGCAAAGTGGAAAGATACGAAAGTCCGCCGACCTGTTCCAAAAGTTGTTTGTCCTTGAGATGCTGTTGGAGCGTGATGACATCAATCGCGTGCCGCGCATCGTACATTTCGATGAGCGCGGAATAAATTGTCTGATGCCGCAAATCGTAAAAAACCTCCGCGCCGGATTTGAGTTTTCCAATGCACTCGCCGAGGCATTCGTTCGGCGCGAGCAGCACGCAACCGAGCACGCCCTGCTCCGCCTCCAGAGAATGCGGTGGCAAACGGTCCACGCTGGCGGTCGCATTTTGTGATCTGCGCGTGCGTTTGGCGTGTTTCAAATCAGCGGCGCCCCCGCCATCATTCACGGAATCAATCATAGCGCCTTAAAAAAACAAATATCGCCGCGTTTTTCAAAACATGGTTGTTGAAAGTTAGTCACACGATCTTCACAAAATGTGGAGCGCTTCGCGAAACCGATTTTCTCTTTGGTTCGCGCGCAAACGGGGAGCGCACGCGGCTCGCGTGCTGGTTTGGGCGGCTCGCCCAAACCTGCTCCGACATTTTCCCACGTCCGAAATGTGCGAAAC
>DASSNZ010000252.1:0-7863 GCA_035701135.1 Verrucomicrobiia bacterium | reverse complement strand
ACAAACGCTCGAAATGGCAGGCGGAACAAGTCGCGCTCGAACTCGCGCGGAAAGGATTGCCGGTCGTGGTGGTCAATCCAAGCGCCCCCATTGGCCCGCGCGACGTGAAGCCGACGCCGACCGGGCAAGTGATTGTTGATTTTTTGAATCGCGAAATGCCGGCATTTTTGGACACGGGATTGAATTGGGTTCACGTCCGCGATGTCGCCCTCGGACACATTCTCGCGGCGGAAAAGGGTCGGGTGGGCGAACGTTACATTCTTGGAAATGCCGACGGAAACTGGACGATGAAACAAGCCTTCGACGTGCTGGCGGAAATCACCGGCGTCCCCGCGCCGACGATGCGCGTCCCCTACTCCGTCGCGCTCGCCGCCGCGTATGTGAGTGAAGGCCTTTCGTTTTTTACTGGAAAAAGTCCGAAAGCGCCGCTGGCCGGAGTTCGAATGGCGAAATACAAAATGTTTTTCAATCCGCAAAAAGCGATTCGCGAACTCGGACTGCCGCAAACGCCGCCACGAGAAGCGCTGGCCAACGCGGTGAACTGGTTTCGTGAAAATGGCTATGTGAAAAATAAATAATGTGCTGCTGGAATTTGCCAACAGACCGTGCGAATTCTGCGGGCAGGATGCCCACAGCACGTTTGGAACGATTCCAGAGAAAGCACAATTGAATAACGCACGTTTCGTAATATAATCCGATTCAATGCATGAATCAGGACAGAGTTTGCGCGTTCTGTCTTCGCGCCGCGCCGCTTGCGGCGGTTTTACGTTAATCGAATTGCTGGTTGTCATTGCCATAATCGGAATTCTCGCCGCGCTGCTGTTGCCCGCATTGAACGCCGCGAAATCGAAAGCGCGCGGAATTCAGTGCATGAATAATCATCGCCAGCTCGCGCTCGCGTGGAAAATGTACAGCGATGACAATCGCGATGAACTGCTCTACGCAAGTGATTTCTGGCCATATACCGCGCACGATCCGCGCGTGTGGGTCACCGGCCAATTGGATTTCGATCCGAACAACCGTTCCAACTGGGATCCCAACGTTGATATTAAAAAAAGTCCGCTTTGGCCGTACTGCGGCAAATCCACCGCGATCTGGAAATGTCCGGCGGATTTTTCGGCTGTCACGGTGAACGGCGTGCGGATGCCGCGCGTGCGCAGCATGTCCATGAACCTGTGGATTGGCGGTTTCGCCGGATACGACGGCAATCTCTCCGGCGACATCAGCGGAATATTCGGAACCTACGGCGGCTCAAAATGGCGCGTTTATTTAAAAATGTCTGAATTCGCAAATCCCGGACCGTCGAAAATTTTCCTGTTCCTCGATATGCGCGAGGACAGCATAGATTTGGGAAATTTCGCCACGGACATGAGAGGCTGGCCGGATCACCCCGAACAAACCGGCTTTTACGATCTTCCCGCCAGCTATCACGATCGCGCGGGCGGCCTTTCGTTCGTGGATGGCCATGCGGAAATCAAACGCTGGCGCGATAATCGCACCATGCCGCCGCTCGTGCGCGATGGATTGATTTCGGACCAAGGCTCATCGCCCAACAATCCCGATATTCAATGGCTTCAGGAACGGGCAACCAGACCAAAAAAATAAATTTCGTCTGCGTTCCAATCCTTTCGATTTAGAAAATTCATGCTCATCGCATTCAACAAACCTTACGGCGTTCTTTCTCAATTCACGTCGGACGGCTCGCCGAATCGCACGCTCGCGGAATTTGATTTTCCGAAAAATGTTTACGCCATTGGCCGGCTCGATGCCGATTCCGAAGGGCTGTTGCTCTTGAGCGATGAAGCGGAATTGAATCAAAAGCTGCTTCATCCAAAAAACGCGCACGGACGCGAATACTGGGCGGAAATCGAGAGAATTCCCGCGCGGGAAACGTTGGCCAGACTCGAAAAAGGAATCGTGATTCAAGGCCGAAAAACACTGCCCGGCCGAGTATCGCTTCTGGAACCGCAACCGGAAATTTCGCCGCGCGATCCGCCGATTCGGTTTCGCAAATCCGTTCCAACCTGCTGGATTGCGTTGGAATTGATCGAAGGCAAAAACCGCCAGGTCCGGCGAATGACCGCGGCAATCGGACATCCGACGCTGCGACTCGTTCGCGTTCGCATTGGAAAATTTTTTCTGGAAACATCGGAACCCGGCTCGTGGAAAATTCTTTCGCCCCGCGAACGCGAACTGGTTTTTGGATGAAAAAGTTTGCGGAGAATTCAGGATTCGGAAAACCGGAATCTATTTGAAACAGTGTTACACCGCCTGTTTGCTTGCGATTCGCTCGATTGCCCAACGCGCGTGTTCGGCGATCAACGGTTCGGAATCTTCCGCGGCTTTTTGCAAAGCGGGCAGCGCGGTGGCGTCGCCGATATTTCCGAGCGCGACGCAAACATTGCGTAACAGCCCGCGTCGTTTCGTCCGCAGCATCGGCGTGCCGGCGAAACGCTGCTTGAATCCGGCATTGTCGAGCGAAAGCAATTCCAGCAAATCCGGCGTCGCCAAATCATCGCGAGCGTGACTTTTCATCAGGCGGCCTTCGCGCGCGAACTTGTTCCAGGGGCACGCGGCCAGGCAATCGTCGCAACCGTAAATGCGATTGCCAATCGCGGGCCGAAGCTCCACCGGAATCGAGCTTTTCAATTCAATCGTGAGATAGGAAATGCAGCGGCGCGCATCGAGTTGGAATGGCGCGGTAATCGCATTTGTCGGACATGCGGCGATGCACCGCGCGCAAGTGCCGCAGCGATTTTTTTCCGGCGCGTCCGGCTCCAGTTCCAGCGTGGTGATGATTTCGGCAAGAAAAATCCAGTTGCCCAGCCGTCGGCTGATGAGGTTGTTGTGTTTGCCGACAAATCCCAGTCCGGCGCGTTGCGCGAGATCGCGTTCGAGCAACGGGCCCGTGTCCACATACCAGAGCGAACGCGTATTTTCTCCGCCGAATTGATTCACGAAATCCGTGAGCTGTTTCAACGGTTCCGCCAAAATATCGTGATAATCCTCGAAATGCGCGTAACGCGCGACAACTCCGGATTTCCGATTTTCAATTCCCGAGATCCGATTTGAATCGCCGGCTGCGTAACTGACGGCGAGCGTGATGATGCTTTTTGCTCCGGCCAAAACTTCCGGCGGATTCACGCGTTTGTGCGCGTTGCGTTCCAGATAACCCATTTCGCCGTGTTGTTTTTCGGAAATCCATTTTTGAAATTCCGCCGCGTGATCGGGCGGATTCGCCGTCGTAAAACGGCAATCATCAAAACCCAATTCCAGCGCGCGCTGTCGGATATTTTCTTTCATCAGCGACCGGATTGCGCGATTTGAAATTGATGAATCACCTGTTGCGCGACTTCCCTGGCCGAGCGCATTTCGGTGTTCACGAGAACATCCGCCTGGCGGTAATGCGGCTCGCGCGCGGCGAGCAGAGCGCGAATTTTCGCGAGCGGATCGGATTCGTTGAGCAGCGGACGATGGTTCTGATGGCGCACGCGTTCCCAGATTGTTTCCGGCGATGCCCAGAGACACACGACCAGCGAATGTGTTTTCAGGCTGGCGAGGTTCGCTTCGTGAATCGGCAAACCGCCGCCGGTGGAAATGACCGTGCGCGTTTGCGACGCGAGTTCTTCGACAATTTTTTTTTCCAATTCGCGAAACGCCGGTTCGCCGTCCTGCGCGAAAATTTCGGCAATGGATTTTCCGGCGCGCGATTCAATCGTCTGGTCCGTATCGAAAAAAGCGAAATGAATGTGACCCGCGATAAGCTGGGCGACGGAGGATTTTCCGGTGCCCATGAATCCGATGAGCGCGATGTTTTGAATGTGGCGAGTGTTGCTCACATTGCATGAGATAGCCGATTTCCCGTTTCAATTCCATAAAATCCGCCAACCGAAGAGATTTAACCACGAATGGACACGGATAAGAAACTTTCTTCGCCATGGCGGAAAATAATGCGGATTTTCGGCGGCCTTGCCACGCTCAGGCCGTTCAAAAATGTATCCCGTCAAAGCGGGCTGGCGAATTTCGACAATTCGCGAAGCGGTCTCAAGAGCCTCTACGATTTGCGGAAGTTGCTTCTTGAAAATTTCGAGAAGGAACTGTCTTCGACAATTGCCGATTCTCACCCAGACCAGCTTTCCGGTCGTATCGGGCGAGGTTGCGATAAAATAAAAATCCTGGTCCTTGCTGATGATCGCGAAGTTGTTTGCCGCCGCCAAATTCCAGATGATCTGATCGTCAGCAGAAAATTCACGCGCCTTGCAGCACAACGTGATCGGCTTGATGCGCCGCGTACTCAATCGCGGCAAGAATATCGTCGCGTTCGAGATCGGGATAATCCTCCAGAATTTCCTCGTCGGAAGCGCCGGCGCTCAGAAGCTGCAGCGCATCCGCATTCCGCTAATGCACGGGCGTCCGCCGCATTTTCCCGGCTTAATGGTGATGCGTTTGAGCAATTCAGCGTTCATGCCCGCACTTTAATCCTGAAAGAACATTCCAACAAGAGTTTTGGGCATTAAATCACGGCGTCAGTTTTTCGCGATGCGGCAGATGATCGCGGTTCCATCGGCGCAACGCGGCGTTGCTATTTCTTTTCTGCAATCATCCGCAACTCAGTTATGAGTTGTTGAGCAGCATTACCCAAATCTGAACATTTATCTTTTCCTGCACGTAGTGATTCTTCCACGACATCAATCATGCGGACCCCATCAAAACAAATCAGATAAAAATAAATATGCCCGGGCTTCGGATAAGGAAATTTTTTAGTGAGAACCGCATCATCATAGTGTGATTCCGCAACTTTCACGAAATGATAAGCTGCCTTTCTGACGCTTTCGTGACCAATCCCTCCTATAACTCCGAAGGTAGATGTTGAATAAATGCTGGCATCTCCGGTGCAGGAACCATAGACAGAAATAATGTTCGTTCCTAAAGGCCAATCCATAAGAGCCGTATAAACTCGCGGATAATCTTGGGTCGGCTTCAACTTTAAATCAGAAGCCAAAGTCGTCAAAACTTTCGTTCTAAGTTCACGCATTACCTCCGCATTAATTTTCGGCGTTGGATTATTTGTTTGTGACATCACAATTACTGGACATATCCAAAAAGTGATAATTAGAAACAAACACATTTATTTTAACTACGCCACCTCAATAAACTTCGCCGCAGTCGTATCGGAAAAATGCGCTTTCACTTTCGCGAGAACATTTTCAATCGTCAGGCCGTATTTGTTCCGCAGATAATCCACCGATGACGCGTGTTCGATGAACTGGTCCGGCCAGCCGATGCGCGCGACGGGTGTGGCCACATTTTTCTCGCTGAACAATTCCAAAACCGCCGAACCGTAGCCGCCCATCAGCGCGTGGTCTTCCAACGTCACAACCAGTTCCGCCGCGCGTCCGAAAAATTCGTGCGTGCCGGCGTCGAGCGGCTTGGTGAAACGCGGGTTGATCACCGCGACATCGAATCCTTCCGCCGCGAGCTGCGCCGCGGCTTTGCGCGCCATGGAATTCATACCGCCCAATCCGAACAGCGCAACCTTGTGTTTTCCGTTGCTGGAAAAATTCTGCACCACTTCCGCTTTGCCGATTTCAAGCAGTTTCGGCTGGTCTTTGATCGGCACGCCTTCGGCCGCGCCGCGCGGGTAGCGAATAAACACGGGATGCTTTTCGTGCGACGCGGTGAACATCATGTCCGCGAGTTCGTCCTCGTTCGACGGCGCCATTGCGATCACGTTAGGCAGACAGCGCAGATACGCGATGTCGAACAAGCCATGATGCGTCGGGCCGTCGTTGGCGGAAAGTCCGGCGCGATCCATGCAAAATGTCACGGGCAGATCCTGCAAACAAATGTCGTGATGAATGCAATCATACGCGCGCTGGAGAAAGGTGGAATAAATGGCGACGAACGGATGAAATTCCATGGTCGCCATTCCGGCGGCGAAAATTACGGCATGTTCCTCCGCGATTCCGACATCCACGTAACGGTCCGGCATGGCTTTTTCAAGATGCTTCAAACCGGTGCCGCTTGGCATCGCGGCGGTAATGCCGACAATCGTGTTGTCCTTCTGGCAAAGTTTCACGAGCGTCTGACCCATCACGTCCTGATAAGCCGGCGGCGTGCCCGCCTTGGCCGGAAGCGAACTGCCGGTCTGCACGTCGTAAGGTCCCGTGCCGTGAAATTTTTCCGGCGATTTCAGCGCGGCTTCATAACCTTTTCCTTTTTGTGTCAGAATGTGAATGACAATCGGGTGATCGCAGGATTTTGCAAATTCCAGCGTGCTGATGAGCAACGGCAAATCGTGTCCGTCAATCGGCCCGAGATAGCGCACGCCCATTTCCTCGAAAATCACCGCGCTGCCAAATCCGCCGCGTCCGTCCGTCTCCTGCATATTGCCGGATTGCCGCAAACCGACTTCGTTGATCGCGCCTTTGAATCCTTCCTCGGCCTTGTGCGCGAGCGTCAATGCCAGCTCGCCTTTCGGCAGACGCCGCAGAAAGCGCTGAAATTCGCGCGCAAGTTTATTGTAAGATGGATTCGTGATGAGCTTGTTCAGGTAAGTCGCAATCGCGCCGACGTTTTTCGCGATGCTCCATTCGTTGTCGTTGAGAATGCCGATGAAACGTTTTGTCGTGTGCGCGATGTTGTTCAGCGCTTCAAAAGAAATGCCGTTCGTCAACGCCGCATCGCCGAAAATGCAGATGACATTTTCGTCCGTGCCGCGCCGGTCGCGCGCCGAAGCCATTCCCAACGCGGCGGAAAGCGCGGTGCCGGCGTGTCCCGCGCCGTAACAATCATGCGGACTTTCCGTGCGCAAGGCGAAACCGTTCAAGCCGCCGGTCGTGCGGATTGTATTAAACCGATCCTTTCGCCCCGTGAGCAGTTTGTGAACATAAACCTGATGGCTGACATCCCAGACGAATTTGTCTTTCGGCGTTTCAAACACGCGATGCAGCGCGAGCGTCAGTTCGACGACGCCGAGATTCGGGCCGAGATGACCGCCGTTTTTTGAAAGAACGGTGATCAGGTCGTAGCGGATTTCTTCGGCGAGTTGGCGGAGCTGATCCAGCGTCAGTTTTTTAACGTGCTGCGGTTCATCCACCATTTCCAGGTATCGGCTCATAGTTGTTGGTAACGGATTCAATAAGTTAAAAGGTTGAATGAATCACCGGGCCATGCGTCCGAATCGAACATTCAACCGTTTAACCGATTCAACTTTCTTCCTCTTCTGTTTCAAAAGGTTTCAGCGTCAATTCACCGGCGGCGTTTTTCTCCAACTGCTGAATTTTCAATTCGGCTTCCGCGAGTTTCGCCTGGCAAATTTGCGCCAGCTTCGCGCCTTCCTCATACCGCGCCAGCAACGTTTCCAACGGCAAGTCCTCGGATTCCATCGCTTCAACGATGGCTTCCAATTTCTTCAACGCCTCTTCGAATGGAACATTCCCGTTCCTGGCCGCATCAGCGGACCGCGCGGACTTTGACATTTCCAAAAACTAAGGGAACTCCCGCGATTCGTCCAGCACACATGCAATTTTGCAAAACGAAGGAAATAAATTCGTTCAGAAAGAATTCGGCGGCGATAAAATGTCGCCCTCCGGCCTTTCGTGGTTCTGGTGGGTGATCGCGTTGATTGTCCTCGCGGCGTTTGTTTGTTTTTGGCTGCGATGAGATTGCGTGAATACCCAAAGATGCTTAGAACAACGCGAACAACAAAAAAGCGAATCCCGCAACGCAAATTGATGCTGTGCGACTGGATTGCTCGCGCGTGCTGAATTTCGCCTGGATTAACACGCCGAATAAAAGCATCCCCAGACATGGAAAATAGATCAGAGCGACATTTTCTCCCAAATCACCGGAATATATTCC
>DASSNZ010000251.1:0-6128 GCA_035701135.1 Verrucomicrobiia bacterium | reverse complement strand
GGGTGCGTTTTGCCCATTTGACGGCTCAACGATTTAACGGTTTAACAAACATGGCCAACACAATTCTAGTCGGCGCCCAGTGGGGCGATGAAGGCAAAGGCAAAATTATTGACGTGCTTACCGAGCAGGCGGACGTCGTCGTCCGCACGCAGGGCGGCAACAACGCCGGCCACACGGTTTTCATCGGAAAACAAAAATACGTGCTGCACCTGGTTCCGTCCGGCATTTTGCGAAAGAAAAAAATTTGCGTCATCGGCAACGGCGTCGTGATTGATCCGATCAGCCTCGTTTCGGAAATTGGAGGACTGCGAAATCTGGGAATCAAGGTGAACGGAAATTTGTTCATCAGCGAAACGGCGCATTTGGTTTTTCCGTACCATCGCGAACTGGACGCGCAACGCGAAACAGCGAAAGGCAAAAACAAAATCGGCACGACCAAACGCGGCATCGGCCCGGCTTACGGCGACAAAGCGGCGCGAACCGGATTGCGCGTGATTGATCTCGCAAACGCGGAACGTTTTGAGGAAAAGCTCAAATCAAGAATCAAGGAAAACAACGAAGTGCTCAAAGCGGTCGGCGCGAAACCGCTTTCGTTCAAAAAAGTCCACGAGGAATATCGAGCGGCGGGCGATTACCTGAAACCGTTTGTCGCAAACACCGTCGTTTTGTTGCACGACGCGATTCGCCGCGGCGAAGATATTTTGTTTGAAGGCGCGCAAGGCACTTTTCTGGATATTGATCACGGCACGTATCCGTTCGTCACATCATCAAACACAACGGCGGGTGGCGCCTGCACCGGCTCGGGTGTGGCGCCGCATCGGATGGATCGCGTCGTCGGCGTGATGAAAGCCTACACCACGAGAGTGGGCGAGGGGCCGTTGCCGACGGAGGACGCCGAAATCGCCGATCTGTTGCACGGAATGGGCCGCGAATTTGGCGCGACAACCGGCCGGGCGCGGCGATGCGGCTGGTTCGATTCCGTTGCGACCCGCCACGCTGCAATGGTCAATGGCATTGACGATCTTGCGATTACAAACATTGACGGACTGGATACGCTGGAGACGATCAAAGTTTGCATCGGTTATCGTGATGGAAAACAACGTTATGAATATGTGCCGAACGATGTCGAAGTGTTGGCCCGTTGCGAACCGGTTTATGCCGAATTTCCCGGCTGGCGAGCGCCGACGGATAAAGCGCGAAAATGGAAAGATCTTCCGCCCAAAGCGCGTTCGTATCTGAAAGCCATCTCGGAATTGACCGGCGCGAAAGTCAGCATCGCATCCGTCGGCCCGGCGCGCGAGCAGACGATTTTTGTCTAGCGGACGTTTCGCCGAACTGCCTGAAAAGCGTCGCATTTTCCTGCGATTGTTTGCGGCTTTTGAATTCTCAACCGGAATTCCGAATCAACAAACATGATAGGCGGCGCGGTGAGTGGCGATTCCGCGTTTTTGAAAATCTTCCTCGAAATCCGTTCGCACGGCGCTCAGTTCATCCGGCGTTTCGATTCTGGAAAATTCCGCGCTCGCCGCGAAAACCGATTTCATCTGCTCGAAATAATTCGCGTCGTCCGTGCGCAAATAAACAATGCCGCCGGGCGTGAGCGCCTGGCGCGCAAGCGCGGGAAAACGCTCGTTGATCAGCCGGTTTTTCCAGTGCTTCCGTTTCGGCCACGGATCGGGAAAATAAATATGCAGCGCCACGGCGGAATGCCTGGGCAAAAGATATTCGAGGAAATAAGTGGATTCGATTCGCACGCCGAGAAGGTTCGAGAGTTCCGCGCGCCGGCCTTTGCGGTCAATTTTTTTGACGCGCCCGGAGAGTCGTTCCACGCCGAGAAAATTTCGTTCGGGATGCAGCTTCGCGTAATTCAAAAGAAAGGAGCCGTCGCCACAGCCGAGTTCGACTTCGAGCGGTTGCGTTTTCGCGAACAGTGAAAATACGTCCAGCCGTTCCGTAATGGACGGCAGAACGACGAGCAGGCTGGCCGGCAAATCAGGCTTCGATTGTTTCTCGGTGATTAAATTTTCAACGCTCATGGCAAACCGGAAATTGCGGTTCAAAAATCCGTAAACAGAACGAAAACGTACGGGAGGATTTGGCGCGGGCAAAGCGGAAATTCAGGAAGCCGGATTTTAGCGGATCGAAAAACTCGACGAAAGTTTTCGCCGAATACCGCCCGGATTTCAATTCTCCAGATGATAATGAATGCGGTAGAAAGTCCGGCTTTGCTGAATTGGAAAAACGGCCTGGAGGACTGAAACACCGTTTGAATTGGTCTCTAAGTTGATTTCTGTTGGAGCAATTTCGCTCCAATGAATCAAGTCCTCGGAGGATTCAAACGCGCGGGTCACATCGCCGAGTGGATCACGTTCGCGAAACTGAATCGCCACCTGATTGCCGGGCAAAAAAAAACACTCGCCGAAGCATTTGTTGCGTCCGCCGTCAGCGGATCGCCGCCCTCGGCAAATTCCAACAGGTTTGGCAATCCATCGTTGTCCGGGTCCGCCTGAGACGAACCGATGGACGAGTCGTCAAGTTCCGCGTCCGTAAAATGTTGAAGCTGCCAGTCCGCGAAGGTGCCGGGTTGGGCGCGTTCGAAAAATGTCACTTCCATTACCTGCACATTGCGCGAATCGTCGGGATAATTGGGATCGTAGGAGCTATAAATCATCAGTTCGGCATTGGTTGTCTGGACGGGCCGCGCGAGCGGAATGTCCAGCGTGAGATTGGGAGCCATCGTTCCAGTGAAAATCGAAACGCCGTTGAAAAGCATTTCGATATTTTTCGGGCCGTAACCGCCGTTGAACGTGCGCGGCGCGATCTGAAATCCCGAAATGCCGGTCGGTCGCGAAAAAGTAAATTGCAGCCATTCGGGTTTGTTCGTTGTCGGGCCCTCGCCGGGATTCGTTCCGGCAGACACCCAGAAATTATTCAGATTTCCATCCGCCGCGTTGGTTGGCGGATAGCCGGGCTGGGACGACGACGCATTGACTGCGGCGACAGGAACGGAGTAGGGCGGGTACACGGGCATTGCGGGAACCGACGCTGAAATTTGTTCCATCGCACCATTCGCCCCGGGAAATTTGAGAACGGCGTTCGTGCCGGAAATGTGCCAGGAAATTTGCGCCGTTTTGCTCGACGTTTCTTCCGCGTTTTTTCCAGGAAACCAGACCGCGTAACGTGGGCCGATCGGATTGGCCGGATAAAATTGCAACGTGTCCTGCGCAGCGCCTAACCGATTGTAGTCGCTCGCGGCGCGATAATTGAAATATCCGGCGGGACCGGCGGCGACGCCGTAATGACCGGAAACGCAGATCCAGTTATTCGTAATGTGGCGCGACGTGCCGGAACGATTTTCAATGACATCCGATCCGGAGTTCCATTCAAGCAGGCGCGAGCCGCCGGTGAGCGGATCGTTTTCGATGCCCATGCTGAAACTTCCGGAGCCGGTCAATGTCGCGCCTTCCGCCGGATGCGGCACTTCCAGGATTCCGACGCTTTCACCGGCGCTTTTCATGTAAACATCCGTGTTTCCGCGCGCGCCGTTTTGAATCTGTAACTGCGCATCAAAGCCGCTCGCATTTGTGGAAAAGCTGATCAGTTGCGCGGAACCTGGATTTCCAAGCGCGCCCATGCCGATGACGCCGGGCAACAGCGGCGTGGCGACAAAATCGTTCGTCATTCCGGAACGGGTCGGCGCTTCGATCATCGCCATGACGCGCGAGCCGTAACTGAGCGAAACAAAACCGTTGGAACTGCGCTGAACGATGATGTTGACATCCGGAAATTGCGCGACAACGGGGGCCGGCGCGGCGACCGGCCCAGTCGGAAAATCGGCGTGAGCGAGATGCAGCCACGCGATGGCAGTCCGGCGCGCTTCAACGGCTTCGCGATAAAAACCGCCGCCGCTCGGCCCGATAAAACTGCCGTCGCCGTTGACCAATTGCCGGGCGCGAACCAGTTGGGACAATTTTTCGTCCGTCCAACGCGCGAGAGGATCGTTGAAATGCGTGGCCATCCAGGTGATATAGGAATTCTGCTCGTAATCGTGCAGTTCCCAATCAATGCCGGCCGGATACGCAAAATCGCCCGAATCCATCACCATTGTGTTCATGTTGTTCGTCCAGACCGCCATGACATTGTGTTCGGCAAACGGCTGGAGTTCCGCGGCGACATCGGGATTTGCCAGACGCGCCATGAGCAATGAATCGCCGGAAGACATGCCGGCGACCATTTCATAAGTGGGATGATAAAATCCGTGGTTTTGCAGCGCGTAACTCGGATAAAGTGTCACGGTGGAAATCCAGGATGCGAGCGGATCACCGTTGGTGTCGGCGACCGTGTACGTGTTCGCGAGATAGGATTTCGCGGCATTGAGCCAGAGTGGAGCGTTGTTGCTTTCACTCAACCAGGCTGCGGCGAGCGCGAGAATATTTCCCTGCCAGGCATTTTCCTCGGCTTTGGTATCGGAAATATATCCCGACGCCGGCGGAATGGACGCTCGATGACTGGCTTCGCTGGCGACGACACGCCGGACACCTTCCACGGTGGAATCGGGCAGATTACTCTGGACAAGAATGCAGGCGAGACCCATCGAACCGGACCATTCCGGCGTTTGCCAATCGCCGCTGTTCGAACTGCTCCAACCCCATTGATGTCCATCCACGCAATTGCGATTGCCGGTAACATGCGTCGCGACATCGTAATTCAACGCCTGACGGATTCTTGAAAGGCGAATCGTTGTGCGCGGATCATCCGGCTGCGCGATGGCCAGAACCGCGTACGCGACCGCGACGCCGCTGTTGCCGCGAATTCCACCGTTGCCGCTGCTGCCGCCGTCGCCCCAATAACCCGAATCCGCCGGCGAGCCGGAATAATTGGCCGTGTGCCAGATGGATTCGGCGTAAGATTCAAAATTGGTAAGGCAATCCAAATAGGTTTGCCGGGAATTTGTTTGCGCGAAAGTGGAAAAAGAAATGGCAGCGGCAAAAAAAAATCCGATGACGCTGTGGGCAAAACGCGAGTGGCCGGCGAACCGACTGGAAGAAGTTCTGATTTTCACAACGACAAAGGCAACTTTAAGAATTCAAGGGTTTTTTGGAAATTGAATAATAGAAGCAACCCCTGAAAGCGCGCCGAGGTCATCCTGAAACCAATAAAAATTGCGCGAATTTCCATTGGCCGAATAGAGATTATACATTCTTTGTGCCTTGATCCAGGACACCGAACCGTCAACAAACAACTCGTTTCCTCCATCGGGAACTCTCCCATTTTTGTGCGCGGGGAGAGCGGTCAATCCATCGGTGGGAGATTTGGTCGGATCGCTCCATTTGTAAGGCAACGGCGTTCCTAAATTAATAACCAAATCCGAAGCCAGACACCACCCGGCCCGCGATGAGCCGGATTTAATGGGGCTGGAAGATTTAACTTGAGAGTTAGAGTTGCGAAAAGTCCATGTCTGGAGTCCTCCGTAATACGCATAACCCATTGCCCAGGTTGTTGGAGCTGCCGGATTATCGGGCGCGGGCAGGGTGGGGCGATTGGGGCAGGTCCAGATCGTGGGCGTAGACGAAGTTCCGTTTGCCTGAAATGTGTTTGTGTGAAAACCCAATTCCGCTGCCGTCGCCAATATGCGCGCGTCCATTTGATATGGATTTTGCGCTCCCCAACCCGTGTTGAACGCCGCCGGTTCGAAAAAATCATTGTTATCGCCTGCATACATGAGGCTGGCAATACCGATTTGTCGCAGATTATTGATGCACTGGGTTCGTTTGGCTTTTTCCTTGGCTTTGGCCAGGGCGGGCAGAAGCATGGCAGCCAATATCGCGATGATGGCAATGACCACCAGCAATTCTATCAACGTGAATGCTCGTTTCTTGAAATGGATCTTCATTATTTTTTGCTTCCGCGAACCGCCGGTTTCTCAACTCCGGCGATCCGGTGTTTTCTTTAATATAACTCTCAATCCGGTTTCGCTTTACGGATGACGCAGGCGATAGAACACTGCCGGGTTGGTCGAGTTGATGGTCATGGTTTCGTTCGTCACCGAATCGCTGCCCGCCACGTCATGCCAGTTGTCCGAAAGACCCACGTTCACGCTGTTGGTCTGCGCCTGCAATATCCAGCCC
>DASSNZ010000250.1:0-7782 GCA_035701135.1 Verrucomicrobiia bacterium | reverse complement strand
TTCCGATGGATGAAATTGTCTCGCGTTATTACGTGCGTTTGAACGTGGTGGATCGTCCCGGCGTGCTGGCAAAAATCGCCGCAATCTTTGCCGCCGCGAACATCGGGATTTCGTCCGTGATTCAGCCCGAAGGACACGAGGGCGAAAGCGTGCCGCTGATTCTGATGATTCATGACGCGCCGAATGCCGCGATGAAAAAAGCGCTGGCGAAGATTGGAAAATTGCCTCAGGTCAAAGCGCTGCCCGTGATGATTCGCGTCGAGAATTTCGATTGAAAAATTGGCGGCAGCGCGAAATTACTTGTTCGATTTCAGACAACGGAAAACCGTTTCCACCAGTTTGCGGGTGTGAAATGGCTTTTGAAGAATCGCCGCGCCGGAATTCAATTTCAGATCCCGGGCCAGTTTTTCCGGTTCGCCTTCTCCTGTGAAAATGATTTGCAGATTCGGTTTCGATTCCCGCAATGTCTCGGCCAGTTTTCGCCCGGTGAAATCCTGTTGAAGTATCACGTCCGTCAGCAGCGCGTCAATTTTTTCCATTCGTTGGCGCGCGATTTCGAGCGCGTCGTTTCCCGTCGCGGCTTCGAGGACTTTGTAACCGTGCGCCTCCAGAACGTGACGGACCAATTCGCGCAGCGGCGTGTCGCTCTCGGCGACCAGGATGGTTTCCGTGCCGCCGATGCGTTGTTCGCCGGAAACGGCCAGCGCGTCTGGATTTTCCGCGCAGCCCGGAAGAAATGGCTGAGAAAGTGTTCCCCATTCGGGAAAAAAAAGGCGCAGGGTCGTGCCTTCGCCGACAATGCTTTCCACTTTAATCCAGCCGCGATGTTGCTTGATAATTCCGTAAACGGTCGCCAGTCCGAGACCGGTTCCGCGGTCCAATGATTTCGTGGTAAAGAACGGCTCGAAAATGCGCGGCAGATGTTCCGGCGTGATGCCGCAGCCGGTATCTCTAAAAGTCAGGCAAACGGATTTTCCAACAGACGCGCCGGGATTTTGTTGCGCGAGCGTTTCGTCCACTGAAATTGCCGAAGTCCCGATCTGAACCGTTCCGCCGTCCGGCATGGCATGGAGCGAGTTGAACGCAAGGTTCACCAGCACCTTTTCGATCGCGCCGATGTCCACATTCACCGCGGGCAAACCCGTGGAAAGTTTCAGTTCCAACGAAATTGCGTCGCCCAGAACATGTTGAAGCATTTTGGCGATGCTGCGGACGATTTCGTTCAGGTCGGTGGCCTGAAGATTCAAAACCTGTTTGCGGCTGAACGCGAGCAATTGGCGCGTCAGTTCGGCGGCGCGTTGCGCGGCTTCGGAAATATCGCGCACCGGCTCGGCGATGCCTGGCGGAAGATTTTCCTTGGCGAGCATCAGGCGCGTGTGGCCGGTGATCACGGCGAGGAGATTGTTGAAATCATGCGCGATGCCGCTGGCGAGCTGGCCGACGGATTCCATTTTCTGCGATTGATGCAGTTGCGATTCGAGTTGCAAACGCTCGGTCATGTCGCGCGTGAAGCTGCGTGTGCGGATGAATTTTCCGTTTTCCCAGAGCGCGTTGGCTTCGATGAGAACGTGTTTGACCGCGCCGTTTTTACAGCGGACGCGCGCTTCGTAATTATGAACGATTTTTCCTTCCGCCAATCGGGCGAGCGCGTTTTTGATCGCGGTCTGATCCTCATGAAATTCCGCGACGAGATGGCCGAGATATTCCTCGCTCGTGTAGCCGAACATGTCGAGTTCGGCCTGATTTACGCGGAGAATTCGCCCTTCGGCATCCGCCCAATGCAGGCCGATGGGCGCGCGCTCAAAAAAATCCGCGAGTTCCTGTTCGTTTTTGCGGAGATTTTCATCGGCTTGTTTGCGAAGCCGGCGTTCGGCTGCTTCGTTCAGGGCGCGTCGAACGGCGGGGCCGAGGCGCGCGAGGTGATCTTTGAGAACGTAATCCGTCGCGCCGCTTTTGAGGCTGGAAACCGCGAGGTCTTCACCGAGCGTTCCGGAAACGAAAATGAACGGCGTTTCGGGAGTTTGCTTTAAAACCATTTCGAGCGCTTCAAAACCGTCGAACGGGAAAACGGCGCGGTCGGCGAGAATCAGATCAAAGGTTTGTTCGGCCAGCGCGCGGGCGAATTCCGCTTCGGCGTCCACGCGCAGAATTTCCGGCTGGAACTTTTCCTTTTGCAGATGATAACGGATGAGTTCGGCATCGGAACGATTATCCTCCAGATGAAGAATGCGCAACGGGCGGTTTATGGAATCGCTGGTTTGCATCAAATGGAACGACGCTCAATTGTGTTCACGGTTTGAGAGAACAATCGGGATTATGGCGCGAGTCCAGTTTTAATTGAATAAAAATAATTCATTTGAGGGGTTTCGGAACATTTCAATGCGTTTCGGCGTTAAAATTTTTGAAGTGAATGGCTGGATTTTCCCTACGCGAAACATTTTGTCGCTAAAGTATTTGGCCGGTTTGCCGATAATTTCAGTGTTGAAAGATAAATTGGCGATTGGCGGCCACAAAGGGCCAGTCGGGAAAAACGATGAAACCCGTGAAAATTCATCATCGGCATGGATGCCGAAAAATAAAATGCCCGAAAGGGTGACTCATGGAAGGAGTCGTTAGTTATGGTAATTAATACAAACATATCAGCAGAAAGCAGCGCTCGTAATCTTCAGGCATCGTCCGATCTGCTCGCCAAATCGCTGGCGCGCCTGTCCTCGGGATCGAAAATTGTCTCGCCGGGAGATGACGCGGCGGGATCAGCGGTTTCTTTGCGCCTGGACGCGCAGGAAAACCGGACCGACGCGGCGAACAACAACGTCGGAAACGCCATTTCGTTCAGCCAGACGCAGGATGGATTTTTGCAGAAAATCGGAAATGCGTTGGATCGCATGAGCGAACTTTCAATCATGTCGCAGGACGTGACCAAGACGGACAGCGATCGCGCCTTGTATCAGAAGGAGTTCTCGACTCTTGCTGCCTACATTACGAATACCGCCGATAAGGATTTCAATGGTGTTAGCTTGTTCAGTGCGGCGAATTTGACGGTTACGACAGATGGTGATGGCGGCACGTTTAGTATGACGGGCATTAATATGTCTGCCAGCGCCTACACTAATGCTACCGGCGCGGACGTCAGCACAACCGCTGGTGCGGCCACCGCATTGACGAATGTCAAAGCTGCGATCACCCAACTATCCACCGACCGCGCGACATTGGGTGCGAACATCACGCGTTTGACTTACACGAGCGATCAATTGGGTGTCTTGAAAGACAACCTCAGCGCCGCGAACAGCCGCATCAAGGACGTGGATGTGGCGGAAGAAAGTACGCAATACGCCAAATATAATATTCTTGTCCAGGCAGGCACGGCGATGCTCGCCCAGGCAAATGCGAATCCGCAGTCTGCGCTGCGGCTCCTTCAATAAGGAGCGCGTCAGTTGATTGAATACATTACAAACTCGGGCGGCGTTCGCGTCGCCCGAGTCTTGTCTTTCAGTAGGGGATTGAAAGTTGGTTCGTGTCGTGGACGGTTTTGTTTGGAATTGTTGGATTTGAATTTTGGAGTTTGGAACTTGGATTTTGAATTTGAAACTCGAATGTGATTTATGGCCTCAACGACTGACCTCGCCATTTCCGGATTAGCATCGGGTTTTGACTGGCAATCGCTGGTCACGCAACTCATCACGGTCGAGCGCGCGCCGGAAACGCGGATGCGTTCTGACCAGACCACAATCCAACAAAAGAACAACGCCTACGGCAGCATCAAAACGCAGATGGGAGTTCTGAGCAACCGGCTCGATGTCCTGAAAGATCCTTCGCTGTTCGCCAGCCGTCTCGCAACCACTTCCGATTCTACCCTCGCAAGCGCGACCGCGGATGCCGGCGCATTGGTTGGCATCTACAATTTTAATATTACTCAACTCGCCACCAGCGCGGTTTTGCAAGGTTCCGCCGATTCCGGCAAAGCGTTGAACGATACGGATGACGTTTCCGGTCTGGTTTTGAGCGACGCGGGTTTCGCCTCGGGAATCACGGCGGGCACTTTTACGGTGAACGGCAAAATCATCACCATTGCCGCGAGCGACACGTTGCAATCTGTTTTCGATCAGATCAGCACGGCGACCGATGGCGCGGTGACCGGAAGTTACAGCGCGGCGGACGACAAAATTTCTCTGAGCAGTTCCGGTGAGATCGTTCTTGGAAGCGCGACGGACACGAGTAATTTTTTGCAGGCGGCGAAATTGTTCAACAACGGCACGGGCACGATTCAAAGCGCGACTTCGCTCGGCGCGGTGAAACTCGGCTCCGTTCTTTCGTCCGCGAATTTTGCCACAACCGTCAGCGATGGCGGCTCCGGTTCCGGCGTTTTCAAAATCAATGGCGTGGAAATTTCATTTAATGCCTCCACCGATATCGTCAGCGGAGTTTTGAAACGGATCAACGATTCCAATGCCGGCGTGACCGCAAGTTACGATTCGGTGAACGATCGTTTCGTGCTGACGAACAAAGCGACGGGCGACGTCGGCGTGGCGATGGAAGACGTTACTGGAAATTTTCTGGCGGCCACCGGCCTGGTTTCCGGCACGCTGAAGCGTGGTAATAATCTCCTCTACACAATCAACGACGGCGGGCAATTGGTCAGCCAATCGAACACGATTACCTCGGACAGTTCCGCGTTGACCGGCGTGTCTGTCACCGCATTGAAAACAGGTTCCGTCAGCATTGGCGTGAACACCGACACAGACAAAATCGAAGACGCGATCAACGGGTTCATCACGGAATACAACAACACGCAAAACCTCATTGACTCAAAAACCGCGAGCACGACGGATTCAAATGGCGTCGTCACGGCGGGAATTTTGACCGGCGAAACCGACGCGAATTCCATCGCGTCCACTTTGCGCCGGTTGACAACTTCGACGTCCACATCGCTTTCGGGCCTGCTTAAAAATCTCGACAGTCTCGGAATTGTTTCCAATGGAAATGATAATACCATTACGCTTTCGGACAACACGAAACTGGATGACGCGCTTGCGAATCATTTGAACGATGTTCAGGATTTATTCACGAACGCGAGCAGCGGATTGGCCGTCGGTCTGAGCGATTACATTGAAAATACGATTGGCGACGACGGGACACTGACGAGCCATCAGGCGTCGCTGACAAAACAATCCAACGACATTGATACGAACATTGCCAATATGGAACGCACGATTCTGGCGGACCAGGATCGGCTGACGAACAGTTTTATCGCGATGGAATCGGCGCAATCGCAGATCAACCAGCAGATGCAATATCTGTCGCAATTCATCAACAGCGGGTCGTGAGGAAAACCGTCCGGAAACTTTTTCGTGGAATCGGCGGCGCAGCCGGGCTGGCGGCTTTGCTTTTGACCGGCTGTTCGCTGTTGCCGCACCCGGTCACGTTCACTAAATATGAGCCCGGCAACATTTACCGGAAAAGCGATTTGTTGCCGCCGAATGTGAAACGTCTCGCGGTTCTGCCGCTGACGGTTTCGGATTCGACGACACTGCTGGAAAATGGCGCGGAAATTTTGCAACCGGCGCTTTACACGGAACTGGAAAAAACGAAACGGTTTGAAGTCATCGTGGTTTCGCCCGAACAATTGCGGCAATGGACTGGACAAGCCAGGTGGAAATCCGCGGAGCCGTTGCCCGCGGATTTTTTCGCGCGTCTTCGACAAAATCTCGGAAACGATGCGGTGATGTTTTGCGAACTGACCAGTTACCAGCCATATCCGCCAATCGCGATCGGCTGGAAACTGACGCTGGTGACGACCAGTGATTTTCGAAATGCGAATTCATCCGCGCCTGAAAAAAATTCCGGTGAAAACCCGGAAATTTTATGGTCTGCCGACGAAGTGTTTAACGCGGGAAATCCCGAAGTGGCGAACGCGGCGCAAACTTACACGGAATGGAACCATCGCAACGAAGCACCCATCGCGGATTCCTCCAGCATCTTCAGTTCGCCATTTCGTTTCGGCCAATATACCCTGAACGCTCTGTTTCAGACATTGCCCGCGCGATGAATGGGTGAAATCCGAAATTCGATGCTCGAAATCCGAAAGCGTGGACCGACATCGAATATTCCAATGACTGGCTGGCCGACTCGGGGCTTCTGTTCTCGGATTTCTTTCGGATTTCTGATTTCGACCTTCGGATTTGTCGTTCATCTTTGCCAAACCGCATTGTTCGCAAGAAAACGGCGAGAAGCCGTTCATTGCCCCATGAAGACGACATTTGGGAGGCAAAGAAATAATTGTCTTTCCGGCTGTTTTTTGCTATCAATGCGGCGAATTGATCCGCGATGGAACACTTGCCAAAACGCACGAATCTGGCGACTGAAACCGCCACCACTTTGAAGGAATGGATCAGCGCCGGTATTTTGAAGGATGTTTTGCCCGGGGAATTGCAGCTGAAAAAACGACTCGGTGTCGGCCGGGATACTTTGCGTCTTGCGCTGGACGCGTTGACTCGCGAAGGCTGGATTGCGCCGGCGGTAAAAGGACAACAACGTCAACTCCTCAAGCGGGAAGCGATTTCCGAGGAAGAAAATCGGAATGAATTACTTCCGGTGACGTTCCTGTCGCCCAACAGCATTGAAGCGAGAGTGACCTTGCTTGAAATGGAGGATACGCAACTACGCCTGACGGAGCAGGGGCGAAAATTGCAATTCATCGCTCCGCAGATTTTTCATTTGAAACATCCCGAACGCAATCTTGAACGTCTGGTTCATGCCAACCCATCCGCGGCGTGGATATTGTTTCTGGCGACGGAGCCGATGCAGCGGTGGTTCGATCAACAAGGAATCCGGACCCTGATTTACGGCTCGCCCTTTCCGGGAGTGGAATTGCCATTTGTCGTCAGCGACTGGGGAGCAGCCGCCTTTCACGCCGGAATCCAACTTGTTCGAAAAGGACACCGGGTCATTGCGATAATGGAATATGAGGAACGATTTCCAGGATTGATCGCCGAGGAAGATGGTTTGCGAAAAGCCCTGGCCACCGTCAACGCGGAACATCAACTGGTCGTGCTCAAGGATGACCGAACTCCAATTTCCGTGGCGCGTTCGCTGGAAATTGCGTTTGGCCTTAAAAACCGTCCGACGGCGCTGGTTTTCACCAATACATCACAACTCTTGACCTGTTATTCCTGGCTGGTTGCACGGGGAATCCGGGTTCCGGCGGACGTGTCTCTCGTTTCACTGGTAAACGATAGTTGGTTTGCGGATTTGCATCCGCCGCTCTGCTATTATCAGCCCGAGTCCAGGCTGATGTCGCGGCACATCGCGCAAAGAGTAATGGAGCTTGTCGAAAACGGCCAGGTCACGAAACGCTCCTTGCGAATCCAGTTGGAGTATGTTCACGGCGCGACCATCGGGCCGGTGCCGAAATCTGAAAAACAGGATTGAATTTCTTCGCAAGAGAATTTTTTTTGGTTTGCTTCCGTTTGCATTTAAATTGTTTTCTGAATTTTATCGTGAATTCCGACCGCGCGTCGGCGTTTCCAAAAATAATTTCACGCAGATGGCATTGAAATCCCGGGTTGCTTTCCCTCGTCCGAATCGGTTCCTGTTTTGATTCCAGACAAGCAGATTGCGCTTTCACTTTTCGGAAACGAAAGGTGAACTGGCCAAAATCAAAATAATTCGGGTCCGATCGGCAGTTGAAGCTTTTGTCGGACTTCCTTCGGAAAATTGGGATTACAAGACTTTATATGGCTATGAACCTGCGCAACATTTTTGTGACGACGACCGGATTGTGTT
>DASSNZ010000249.1:0-14223 GCA_035701135.1 Verrucomicrobiia bacterium | reverse complement strand
ACCCCGAATCGCGCGTCAGAAGTTATCCGTTTCAAATGTCCGGTGGAATGCAGCAACGCGTCATGATCGCCATGGCGCTGGCGAGCGAACCGAAATTGCTTGTCGCAGACGAACCCACGACCGCGCTCGACGTCACCATTCAGGCGCAGATTCTCGATCTGTTGCGCGAACTGAAAGAACAACTAGGCATGGCGATGCTGCTCATCACGCACAATCTCGGAATCGTCGGCGGCGTGGCCGACCGCGTCGCCGTCATGTATGCCGGGCAAATCGTCGAACTCGCTCCCGCCCGCGAACTTCTGAAAAATCCATTGCATCCGTACACCAAAGCGTTGATCGGTTCCGTTCCGCGATTGGGCGGCGACGCAAAAAAACTTTCCGCAATTCCCGGAAACGTCCCGCGCATCGGCCATTTCCCGCCCGGCTGCCGTTTTTTCCCGCGCTGCCCGACAGCGCATCCCGAATGCGCGAACACAATGCCGGAATTGATCGAAGTGACGCCAAAACATTGGGTCCGGTGCCTGTATGCAACAAGCGGAGAAAACCGATCCGTCGCCTGAAATTGTCCGCCGCTCGTTCAGTATTCAGTGTTCGATGTTCGATGTTCGATGCTCGATGTTCAGTGTTCACTGCGTGGTATTCGCCGTCCGAATTCCGACGGCGCGAATGAATCAGCGTGTGAAGAATCCTCAAAAGATTTGGAACCGCCGATAAAGACGTTTTGAATTTCGCGCATTTATTTGCTTGGCGTTTCTCGCGTCTTGCGGGTTAATTCGCGCATGGCCAAACTGGTTTTCGACATCGAAACCTCCGCGCTGCCGCTCGAACAATTCGACGGCGCGCAGCAGGAATATCTTTTCCGAGACGCCGAAAAACTTCCCGACGAAACCGCCCGCGCGCTTCGACGCGCCGAACTTCAGCAGCAGTTCAATCTTTGGCCCTTCACCGCCCAGGTCGTTTGCATCGCCATGCTCAACGCCGATTCGCAGCGCGGCCAGGTGCTGTTCACCGCCGAGGATTGCGAGGAGGAGACGACCGGCGCGGAAGCCGTGGAATTCGTTCCGTGCGTGGACGAATCCGAATTGCTCACCGCGTTCTGGGACGTGGCGCGGCATTACGATTCCATCGCGACATTCAATGGACGCGGCTTCGACGTGCCGTTCATTTATCTTCGCTCCGCGCTGCTCAATGTTCCCATCTCGCGAAAAGATTGGCTCGGGTATCGTTACCAGATCGAGCCGCATTGCGACCTCGCCGAGCAACTGACTTTTTACGGCGTGAGCGGACGCGACGGCGCGGCGCGGCGTTTCAATCTGGATTTTTATTGCAAGGCGTTCGGCATCGAATCGCCAAAAAGCCACGGCGTCACCGGCATGGACGTGAACACACTGATGGCGGAAGGCCGTTATCGCGAAATCGCCGAATATTGTTTGCGCGACGTCAAAGCTACGGTGCTTTTATATCAGGTTTGGAAAGAACGCCTCGCCGGAATAAAGTAAGCCATGCTGGAAACGACACGGGACATCGCGGTTTTGATTTGCTTCGCGGTCAAAGAAGAAGCCGCGTTCGCGCTTCCGTTGCGAATTGGAAAAGGCCAGACGCAAATTCTTGTGACCGGCATGGGTCGCCGAAACGCCAGCACGCGCTTTCGCAACGCGCTCGCTCGAATTGCTCCGCAACGGGTCATCACCTGCGGATTCGCCGGCGGACTCAATCCCGCGCTCAAAATCGGCGACGTGCTTTTTGACGAGGATTTTGACGCCGGACTTGGCGAGGCGTTGAAATCGCTCGGCGCGCGGCCGGCCACTTTTCATTGCTCAACGCGCGTCGCCGTCACCGCGTTGGAAAAAGCGGAACTCTGGCGCTCAACGGGCGCGGACGCAGTTGAAATGGAATCCTCGGTCATCCGCACAATTTGCCGCGAGCAGGGAATTCCGGGCGCAACTGTTCGCGTGATTTCCGACACCGCGCAGGAAGATCTTCCGCTCGATTTCAACGCGCTGATGACCGCCGAACAGAAAATCTCGACGCTGAAACTGGCAGGCGCGCTTTTGAAAAAACCGCGCTCGGTTCCGCGCCTTTTGGAATTGCAACGCAACACCCGCGTGGCGGCCCGCCGGCTCGCGGACGTTTTGCACGGATTATTGCGGGCGTTGCGGAGCGGCGGATCGGGTTTCTGAAACCGCCGGCGCAACGGGCGATTTTTTTTCCTTCGCGCGCTCGCTGTAACTGATGAACGCCGCGCCAATCACGATGAAAACGACGCCGGTCCAGCGCATTCCGGAAACTTTTTCATTCAGAAAAATCAGCGCGGCGAAAGTCGTCATCACAAAACTCAGCGCCGTCAATGGCCAGACGAAACTGACGTCGCCCTGCGAAAGCAAATAAATAAGACAGCCGAAAAACAGCGCCTCAAAAAATACGCCTGCCAAAACCATCGGATTGGTAACGCCGCTTTTCACCACGCGAATGATTTCCGAAACGCTGACTTTTTGAATCTCGCCGACCTGCGTAAGTCCTTTTTTCAAAAATGTCACGCCCGCCGCTTCGAAGCACAGGCCAATCAATAAAATCAAAAGCAGTTTTGTCATAAATTTTGAGCGCGTTTGTTACCGTTCGAATTCTTTTACCGCAAAGACGCAGAGAAATGCCGAAAGCGAAATCCTTTAATCTCCGCGTTCTTTGAGGCTCTGCGTTAAAAATCCATTCATCCAGCCCGCAGTTTGCCTTATGCTTTGACGCAATCACAAATCCTGGTAGCGGATCAATTTAATGCCTGACACATTTATTTTTTCTTTCACGCGCGGGCTGATCAGCGCGTCCAGTTCGTGCTTAAATGTGTCGAGCGACGGATGCGAGTAAAGCTCCGAATCGCCCGGCGGCAATCGCGGAAGCAATTTCAGCACGAACGATTCGTCCACGTGTGAATCCTGCAACAGCCCGAAAACATGCGACGTATGTTTGATGCCGCGCTCGCGAAAAACCCGGCGCGCGTTCCGCGAAAGCAGCGTGTAAATCAGCGCGTGCGAAATCCGGTAGCCCCAGCGGCCGCGGTCGAGCCGCGCGTTGAGCCAAAACAAATCCCGGGTCAGCCTCGCGCGGCGGATTCCAAGCCGGTCCGCGTCCTCCATCAAAATCCGAAAAACCACCGGGTGCATGTGCATGTGCAGATGGCCGTTCACGTGATCCATCGTCAGGCCGGTTTGCTTGAAACGTTTGAATTGTTCGTGAATTTCGGCGCGCAGTTGCTCGCGCAATTCGCTTCTGGCGAAATAGCGAAAACCCGTCGCGGCGGGTGCGTTGCTGAATTCGCCGGATGCATTCACGAGACCGGGAATTTTTTCCGGCGGCAACGCCGAACGCCCGACGAGCAGCGTGAGATGCAGACCGACGCCGAGCTTCGGATTTTGTTTCGCGAGCGCGACGGCTTCGTCGCACGCCTCCTCGTTCATCATCAGGCTCGTCGTCGTGAGAATTCCCTCGCGATGCGCCTGAAGGATCGCTTCGTTGATCGAGTGCGAGCGGCCAAAATCATCGGCATTGACAACAAGTCGTCGCGGCAATTTACGATTTGAATCAGCCGGCTGCATTCAGGAAATTCCGTAACCCGGTTTCGTCGCGCCGATTGCAAATCGAATCCATGAATTCAAAATCAACGTGATTTTCTGCGGCCGGGATAATTTCGTCGGCCGCGGGCCGAAAACATTGAATTGTTGCCGTTCGAGTTTTCCGAGCAATCTCCAATAAACCGAGCCCATCAATTCCGCCGCGACCATCGCGCGGCGATCTTCGGCGGGCAAAGTTTCCCGCGCCAGATGATAAAAATGCTTCGCGCGTTCCGCGACGTTTTGCGCCAGCGCATGAAATCGGTCGGAATATTCGAACCGCAGAATTTCCTCTTCGCGCACGTTGAATCGCATGAGTTCCGATTGCGGCAGATAAATTCTTCCGCGTTCCGCATCGGTGCGAACATCGCGCAAAATATTTGTCAGTTGCAACGCTTTGCCGAGATAAACCGCGTAATCGCGGCACGCGGGATTTTGGTATCCAAAAATTTCGATGCTCAGAAGTCCAACGACTGACGCGACGCGATAACAATAAATTTCCAAATCGTCGAAACTGCCGTAACGCCGCGTGTCCAGGTCCATTTCGACGCCGCGGATCAAATCGTCAAAATGCTCGAAGGTCAAACCGTATTTCTGAATGGCCGGTTCGAGTTCGCGGTTCACCGCAAATTGCGGCGAGCGATGTTCGCAGGCGCGGCGCGCGTCGTCGCGCCACGCGGCGAGTTGTTCGCGGCGTTTTTCCGCCGGAACGGATTCCTCGTCCGCCACATCGTCCACTTCGCGGCAAAACGCGTACAGCGCGGACATCGCGTCGCGTTTGGGTTTGGGCAGCAGCACAAACGCGAGCGCCAGATTGGATGCACTTTTACGCGTGATCGTCCGGCTTTCTTGCATGAGATCAGCCCGCGTTCGGCGACTCGGAATCGCCGGAACGAATTGGCGGAAGCCCGCCGGTTTCCGCCAGAGTGGGATTGGCGAAACGTTTTCTTCGAAGCCGGCGATGACGCCGCTTTGGAAACAGTCGGAATCCACCGCCTTCCACAGCCGCTTTTTCGCGCTCCTCTTTCGGAAGCGTCCAGTGATGCCGGCGATGATGGCGGTGATACCGATGATGCCGTCGCGAGCGTTTGCGGAAACAGGCGGCCCAGATAAAAGCCGCGATGATAATCGCGAAAATCGAAAGGACGACCGGCAAAACTCCCCACGGCACGCTTGTTTCGTTGCCCGTTCCGGTTCCGGGAAAATTCCAGAGCGCGGCCATCATGCGCCCTCCTTTGTGGTTTCTTTTTCGCCGTCTTCCTCGCCGGCCACGTGAATGTCGAGGCGCTGCATTCGATAACGCAGCGCGTGGCGGCTGATTTTAAATTGCTCGGCCGTTTTGGTCAGACTGAAATTATTTCGCTGAAGCATCGCGTTGATCAATTGCTTTTCAAAACCGGCGATTCGATCATCGAGCGATTCGCCTCCGGCAATCTCGGGAGCGGCGGCTTTGTGCAATTGCGATTCCAATTCAAAATCCGGCAGGCTGTCCGCCTGGATTTCATCCGTCATTTCCAGAATCAGCGCGCGCTCGATCACGTTTTTCAATTCGCGCACGTTGCCCGGCCAGTGATGGGTCATCAGCTTGTGCCGCGCGCCGCGCGAAATCGTTTTCACCGGTTTATTCATCACAGCGTTAAAATGCCTGAGAAAATGTTCCGCGAGCAATAAAACATCGTCGCCGCGCTCGCGCAACGGCGGCAATCGAAACTGCACCACGTTCAGGCGATGAAACAGGTCCTCGCGAAAATGGCCCTCGCGGATCGCTTCGACAATATCGCGATTGGTGGCGGCAATGAGCCGGACATTGACGCGCAATTCCTGGGTTCCGCCAACTCGCGTGAAACTGCCGTCCTCCAAAAACCGCAGCAGCTTCGCCTGGAGCGGGCGGCTCATGTCGGCGATTTCGTCCAGAAAAATCGTGCCGCCGTCCGCTTCCTCGACGCGTCCCGGTTTTTGTTTGAGCGCGCCGGTGAACGCGCCTTTTTCGTGGCCGAACAATTCGCTTTCCAGAAGCGTTTCGGGAATCGCGGCGCAATTGATGCGCACGTATTGCGCGTTTCGACGATGACTCAAACTGTGCAGCGCGCCGGCGACCAGTTCCTTGCCCGTGCCGCTTTCACCGAGAATCAGCACGCGCGCATCCGTCGGCGCGACGGTTTGAATCAATTGATGCAACTCGCGGATTTTCGGCGATTCACCGACAATGTCCTCGATGCGGCAGGCGTCCCCGGCGCGCGCTCGGAGATCGGCATTGACCTGGAGCAGACGATATCGCTCCGCGCAACGCGCGACGGCATGGAGCAGTTCCTCGGGCGCGAACGGTTTCGCCAGATAATCCATCGCGCCGGATTTGATGGCTTCGACGGCGAGTCTCGGTGTCGCGTACGCGGTGATCATCAGCACCGGCAAGTCCGGCCATTGCGCGTGAATTTTCGAAAGAAAATCGTATCCGCTCATTCCGCCGAGGCGGGCATCGGTGATGACCATGAGAAACTCGTCGCGCGCGAGCAGCGCCAGTCCGGCTTCGGCGGATTCCACGGTTTGCACGGAATAACCTTCATCGCTCAAAACCGTCTGGAGCGACGCGCGCATGTTTTTCTCGTCATCCACGACGAGCACTGGAAGCGGAGACTTCATTGGGAAAATGACTCGCAACGGCGCGATTGAGCGCCGGCGGAATGTTCAGGAATTTCGCAATTTCGATCCGGGAATTTCATGTTTGTCTCGCGAGAGAAATCACAGTTTTCGCCGGAAAGGTTAGAACAAAACGCGCGCCTTTTCCAAGCTCCGATTCCACGGTCACTCTGCCGGCGTAAAGTTCCACATTATGTTTCACAATCGCCAGTCCAAGGCCGGTGCCCTTTTCGCGCGTGGAAAAGTAGGCTTCAAAAATCCGCTCGATTTTGTCCGGCGGAATTCCCGGGCCGTTGTCCCTGAAGGAAATTTCAATGGAATAATCCGGACGACAGACCGCCGTGACCGAAACTTTCCCGTGCCCGTTCAACGCATCGCGCGCGTTCTGCAAAAGGTTCACAAAAATATCGCTGACGTGTCGGCGCTGCATCAACAGCGGCGGAAAATAAGGCGTGTAATTTCGCTCGACCTGAATACCGCTTTCCACGGCTTCGGGAAAAACCTGCTCGATGGCCCGGTCCAATTCCTCCGCCACATTTAATTTCTCGACGTGGCCTTCGGTGAGTTGCGCGTAACCCATGATTTGCGTGACGATTCGATCCGAGCGTTCCACTTCCTCCTGAATGATTTCGATCTGCGGCGAGACATTGGTTTTCCCCTGTTCCAACGCGCGAGCCATCGAGAACGCCGCGTTGTTGATGATCGCCAGCGGATTTTTGATCTGATGCGCGAATTCGGCGGCGACGCGTCCGGCCGACCGCAACTGCGCCTCGCGCACGGCGAATTCGCGTTCCTCCTCCAGCGCGCGACGCTGGCGTTCGGCAAGCACTTGCACGCCGTAACAACACGCGGTCAACAGCAGCAAAACGAACACGCGCAGAAAAACCGGCTCGGGCGGAGTCTCATTCAAATTGGAAATGGATTCGTCCCACGCCGGAATGCGATTGCGCGGCCTCGACGATTCGGATTCCGTTTTCGCGCGCGGCTCCGCGTTGGATTTCACAATCGCAAGCGGCTCCAACTCAATCGTCGCCCGGGGCGCGCTTCTGCCGGGGACGTGCTTGAGCGAAAGTTCATACGGAATTTTCGCATCCAGAATTCCCGCGCTCAGATAAAAAACCGCCAGCGACAAATTCAGCGCAATCTGCGGCATCGCCAGCGGAATGCTGATCGCGTTCAACAAAATCAATCCGGGAAAAATCCAGTAAGCGATGCTCTCAAAACCGCCGGTGATGAACGTCAGTCCGGCCATGAAAATTCCGTCCAGCAAACCAAGCGTGAAAACCACCCATTGAAAAAGTCCCGCCGGAAATCGCCGCCACAGCGCGAACAGAATCGCCGCGAGAACATTTGCGGCGACATACACGAAGAAAAATTTTTGCAGCGTTTCAAACGCGACGAAGCGCGGCGTCGAAGCCTCCTCGAACCAGCCGGACGAAAACAGGTAATACAACACGACGCCCATCACGCCGGCTTTGGCGGGAAGGACAATGTGAAGCTGAATCGCGACGATGCGTTCGGCCTGGCGAATCGGTTCCGGCTGCCGCGTCGCCAGCAGCGCCTTCAATTTCCGTATCCATGGCCAATCGCTGAATTTCATTTGCGGAAAACCCCGCCGAATTGCTTTTTAAGCCAGCAATTCCAAAACGCGGGCGGCGATTTTTTCGACCGGCCACAACCGGCCCAATCCTTCGTAACCGCACGAAAGCATTCCTTCCTCCGGCCCGATAAATTCCGCGCCGCGCGATGTCAACGTCGCGACATTTTGCTGCGTGGCGGGGTGCAGCCACATTTTTCCGTTCATGGCCGGCGCAATTAAAATTTTCGAGTTTGGATTCAACGCGAGCGCGATGCAACTCAGCGCGTCGTCCGCCATTCCATTCGCCAGTTTCGCCAATGTGTTCGCCGTCGCGGGCGCGATGAGCAGCAAATCCGCGTCGTCCGCGAGCCGAATGTGCGCCGGTTTCCAGCCTTCTTCCTCGTCGTATAAATCCGTGATGACCGGGTTTCGCGAAAGCGTCTTGAACGGCAGCGGCGTGATGAAACGCTGCGCGTCGGAAGTCATCACCACGTGAACATCGCAGCCGTTTTTCGTCAGCAGACTGGCGAGGTCCGCCGCGCGATGCGCCGCGATGGAGCCGGTCACGCCGAGAACGATGTTTTTGGTGGCGGGCATGGGTCTGGTAAATTGTGATTTTGTTAATTCAGTTAAACAAGTGATTGGAAGCCGGCCAATTTATTTCATCAAAACCATTGTAAGAATAATAAATCACCCATTTAACCTGTTTAACTGATTTAACGAATTGTTTTCATGCTTCCAAATCAAAACTCCGGCGCGACCGCGCGTCCGCTGCGCATTTTTTCCGCTTCCACAATCGCGAGCATTCGCTGCAAATCCTCGGCGATGCTGCCGCTGACGAGCAGGTAATCGAAATGTTTCCATTGCGCGATTTCCTGCCGCGCGACACTCAATCTTTTTTGAATGACCGGCTCGGAATCCGTTCCGCGATTTCTGAGCCGCTGTTCCAGAATGACCAGCGACGCCGGCGTGAGAAAAACCGTCACGAGCGCGCGTTTGAGTTCCGGGTCTTCCTGCGCGTGCGCGCGAATCGCCGCCGCGCCCTGCACGTCCACGTTGAGCAAAACATCGTTTCCCTGGCGCAA
Source organism: Verrucomicrobiia bacterium (assembly GCA_035701135.1). Classification (GTDB taxonomy): domain Bacteria; phylum Verrucomicrobiota; class Verrucomicrobiia; order Limisphaerales; family DASXHY01; genus DASXHY01. The sequence goes on along the minus strand of DASSNZ010000249.1, from coordinate 5,317 downwards.
TTTGCCGACGACCTCCGATTTCAAAGTTCCGTAGCTGTTGCCGTAAACCGTCGCGTGCTCGAGAAAATTTCCGGCCTGCACGCGTTTGAGAAACGACGCCGCGTCGAGAAAATAATAATCCACGCCGTCGCGCTCGCCGGGCCGCGGCTCGCGAGTCGTGCAGGTCACCGCGCGCGTCATTCCGCTCCGAGCCGCGAGCAGATGCTGGCAAAGCGTCGTTTTGCCGCCGCCGGAAGGCGCGGAAATCAAAACCAGCAGCGGGGCCGCCGTTCCCCTGCTTTGATTTTCAGTTTTTGATTCGCGATTTTCGGTTTGCATCATTCGACATTCTGCGCCTGCTCGCGGAACCGTTCCAGTTCCGCTTTGAGCGTGACGACGGCGCGCGAGATCAAACTGTCGTTCGCTTTGGAGCCGATGGTGTTCACCTCGCGATTCATTTCCTGCGCGAGAAAATCCAGCGTGCGTCCGACCGGCTCGTTTGATTTCACGCAATCGTCGAACTGCTGAAAATGACTTTGAAGCCGCGTCAATTCCTCGGTGATGTCCGAGCGATCCGCAAAATAAACAATTTCTTTCAGCAATCGCTCATCGTCTTCGCCCGGCGCGGAAACGCCCGCGTTTTTCAGCCGCTCGATGAGTTGCTCGCGATAACGCGCCGCGACTTTCGGCGCGTGACTTTGAATTTGCGCCGTGGCTTTTCGCATGATGGAAATCCGGCGGGACAAATCCTCCTCAAGGTGCGCGCCTTCGCGCTCGCGCATTTTCACCATCGCGTCGAGCGCGCGCTTGAGCGCTTTCTCAACGGCGGGTCCGAAATTTTCCTCGCCGGCAATTTGTTCATCGGTCTGGAAAACGCCGGGCGCGCGGACAAGATGATCGAGCGTGACGGTTCCGGGAAGTTTGAGTTGTCTGGCGAGCCGGTTCAGTTCGCGCGCATACGCCTTGGCGAGCGGAACATTCAGGTGCATTCTGGCCGCGACATTTCCGGCGCTGGAATGCAGCGAAACGCGCGCGGTGATTCTCCCCCGCGCGACGCGGGCGTGGATCCTCTCGCGGATTTGCGCGTCGAGCATTTCCATTTCGCGCGGAAGCGTGGTGGTGATTTCCGCCTGCTTGCGGTTCACGGAACTAAGCTCAACGGTAATCTTGAAACCGTCCTGCGAACAATCCCCGCGGCCATATCCCGTCATGGACTTCATGGCCGGACAATATGCGGAAATGCCGCGCCTGACGCGAATAAATTCTTGGGGATTAAACGGGTGATGGGTTAAACCGTTAAACGGTTGACCCAATTCCACTCTTATTTAACCATTTAACGGATCACTATTTAACTTTCTTTTCCACATCCTCAATTCCCCGCCGTTTTCAGCCGCCAGTCGGAATCCTGCTTCAGGTAAACCGTTTTGGATGGAAACGCGAAGGCGATTCCTTCGGCGTCAAAACGTTGCTTGATCGTGAGATTCAATTCCTGCATTCCGGCGAGATACGCTTTGTGATCGGTGCCTTTCCACCAATGCACAACCAGAATGTTCAACGCGGAATCCGCGAATTTGTTGAAACCCATCACCAGATTTTCCGTCATTGGATGGCCGCGATAAATTTCCTCGAGGATCGCCAGCGCGCGACGGATTTTCTCCGGCGGCATTTCGTAAGTCAGGCCGAAATTCATTTCGGTTTTGATATGCGGCCGGCGCGTGATGTTGGTGATTGTCGCGTTGCCCATTGTCTTGTTAGGCACGGTGATCAAATGGCCGTCCGGATTTCTCACGCGCGTGCTGCGCAGTCCGATGGATTCCACCGAGCCGTCCACGCCGTCCAGTTGGATCCGGTCGCCGATGCGAAACGGCTTGTCCACGAAAACCGCAACCGCGCCGAACAGATTCGCCAGAGTGTCCTGCGCCGCCAGTCCGACCGCGAGGCCGCCGATGGACAATGACGCAATCGCCGCCGTGATATTTACGCCGATGTTGTCGAGCGTCACGAGCGCGGCGACAATGACGACAAACACTTTCAGGCTTTTGCGAATGATCGGAAATAATTGCTCCTCAAACGTGCGGTCCGCGTCGGCCCGCGTTCGTTTTCTCCAATAACCCATCACCAGATCAATGAATTTCAAAATCATGTACGTGACGGAAATCGCAATGACGACAATGAACGCTTTGGTGAGAAATTCGCGGACGACCAGCGGCCAACTGAACACGTCCAGGCCGATGCGCAGAAAAATCATGAACGCAATGATTTTCGTCGGGCCGTTCAGCAGATCGAGAACGAGATCGTCAAATTGCGTTTTCGTCCGCACCGTCCAGCGCTTGAGCCAGACGCGCGTGAGGTAATCGAGAATTTTGGAAATATAAAACGCGAGGAAAATGTAGAGCAGCGACGCGCAATATTGCCAAAGCGGAATATTGAATGCCTTGTTCCGTTCCAGCGCCGGAATCCGGTCCAGCCCAAATGTCAGCAACGCGTTGTAAACGCGAACGTAAATTTCCTTTGATTCAACCGATTCGCCGGATTCCGGAACCGCCCGCGCGAAAACTCTGTAACTGCCCGGAGCAACGCTGTTCCAGACAAACGCGTAAGGCGGAAATGCGTTGGTCACCACGCCGATGACATGGCCGTCGGCGATGAACTCAATCCGCTTCAGCCGGCCCAGATTGGGATTCACATCGGCTCGAAGCGAAATATTCGAGCGCGGGTTGAACCGCGCGCCGTCAGCGGGCGACATCAACTCCACGCCGCTCTGCGCGAAAGTTCGGCACGGAAAAAACGCCGCGAAAATCAAAAGCAAAACAAGCCGCGAAATCGCGACTCTTAAATTCCGTTTCATGCGCTAAATTGAAGCCGGAGCCGGTGACGCGGACAAGATTTATTGGAAACGACCAAAAACGCCGCGCCTCGCCATTTTTCGCCTGACGTCCTGAAGAAATTCGGACCGACAAAACGGAATTTTTGGCGCCGATTCGGACATGAGATTGTATGAAGTTCAATCCTCCGCGAACAGATATTCCAAATCCGCCTTGGACAAACTGCGCGCGAAACCTTCCTCGCCGAGCACGTCGGCAATCGTTCGCGCTTTGCTTTGTTGCAGTTCCCATATTTTTTCCTCGACTGTTCCCGGCGAAATCAGGCGATACGCGTTCACGGTCTGCGTCTGGCCGATGCGATGCGAGCGGTCAATCGCCTGCGCCTCGACTGCTGGATTCCACCACGGATCGTAAAGCACAACATAACTCGCGTTCGTCAGGTTCAGTCCGGTTCCCGCCGCGCGCAGGCTCAGGAGAAACACCGCCGCGCCGGAGTCATTTTGAAACGCGTTCACGACCTGCTGGCGATCCTTCGTCTGGCCGGTGAGAATGTGCGTGGGAATCTGCCGCGCGTGACATTCCTTCTGGAGCAGCTCAAGCATTTGCACGAATTGGCTGAACACGAGAACCTTCTGTCCGTCGGCGATCAGCGAATCCAGCAACTCGAAAAGCGTTTCCGTTTTTCCGGAAACGGAATCGTTGCCGACCAGTTTTGGATGACAGCAAATCTGGCGCAACCGCGTGAGCGCGGCGAGCACGTGCATTTTGCTTTTGCCGACGCCTTTTTCCGAAACCGCCTGCATCACCTGATCGCGGCTGCGGCGCAATTCCGCGAGATAAAGTTTCCGTTGTTCCTCGCCAAGCTCGCAATCGCGACGCTGCTCGATGCGATCCGGCAAATCTTTCGCGACGTGCTTTTTCAAACGGCGCAACAGCAGCGGACGCAATTTGGCGGACAAACGGCGGCGAGCGATTCGTTGCGCGGCCTCAGCGTTTTCGCCGCGCGGTTCGTAAGTTTCGAGAAACTGATCCTGCTTTCCAAGATAACCCGGCTGAACAAAATCCACGATGCTCCACAAATCCAGCAGGCGGTTTTCCAGCGGCGTGCCGGTGAGCGCCAGGCGATGTTCGGATTTTAACTGCTTCACCGATTGCGTCACCTGCGCGCCGGGATTTTTGATGAATTGCGCCTCGTCCAGAACCATCGCGCGGAACGAGAATTTCTGAAGCTCCTCGAGATCGCGTCGGAGCAGCGCGTAATTCGTCACGATGATGTCGTTCTGCGGAATCTGTTTTCGCAGGCTGTGCCGCGCCGCGCCGCTTTCCAGCACGAGCACTTTCAAATGCGGCGTGAACCGGCTGGCTTCGCGACGCCAGTTGTGCAAAACAGATGCCGGGCAAATGACGAGCGACGGTTTTGGATTTTTTTTGTTCTGCTCCTCAAGCCAGGCCAGCCACGAAAGGGTTTGCAATGTCTTTCCAAGACCCATGTCGTCGGCCAGAACGCCGCCCAATCTGATGCGGCTGAGGTGACATAGAAAATCGAATCCTTCTTTTTGATACGGACGCATTTCGGCCTGCACGCTCGCGGGAATTTCCGATGAAGGAACGCCCTTGAAATTTTTCAGGTTCTCGCGAAGCGCGCGCGCCTGAGGCGAATCGGCGAAGCGTTTCAATCCTTCGTCGTCCAGATGCGCGGCGTGTTCGAGACCGATTTTTTGCGCGACCGGCGCCAGGCCGTCCACGCCCAGATCCGCCATTGCTTCATGCGCGGATTGCACGGCGGCGGTGTCCAACTCGACCCAGCCGGAATCGGGCAGCTTCACGAACCGGCTTGTCGCCACCGCGAGCCGTTGCAAATCGGCGGCGCTTAATTTCAATCCTTCCTGTTCCCATTCCGCGGAAACGGAAAGCCAGTCAATGCCGCTGCCTTTGACGATCAAACGCGGTTTCAACTGGCGCGGCGAGAGGAACAATCGTTGAAAACCCGGATTGCCAAGAAACTCCGCTCCCGCCGGACGTTCGGCCCACGCGCTGGCGAGGGTGCCGAGAAAATTTTCATTCGCGTCGCCAACCCATAAACCCGGCTCCGGCGTGAACCAATCCAATTTGCGAAGCCATTGCGTCGCGGGTTCAAGTCCAGGATCGTCGAGAATTTCCGGCTTGCCTTTTGTGTCCGAAGCCCCGCGTCCGAGTTCCAGCGTCTCCGCTTTTGATTTTGGATTTTGGACATTGGACTCTTTTTGCCATTCGCGTCCGTTCCAGAACCACGCGCTGCCATCACGCCGGCTTTTCGCGCATAATCGCAATCGCACGGTTTCGTCGAGCAACTCGAAAATGAATTGCGGCGTCGCGGAATGCGCGATGCACAATTCCTCCCAATCCACGCCGTTGTCCGCCTGCGTTTTCCGCAAATGCGTGAGCAGACGATGGCTGAGTTTTCGCACGGGAACGGCGGGTTTGCTCGACCACAATTCCAGCACGGAAACCGGCGGCGCGTTGCGCAAAAGATA
>DASSNZ010000248.1:0-7496 GCA_035701135.1 Verrucomicrobiia bacterium | reverse complement strand
CACTCCAAACTGAGCTTTTCGGCCACGGCATCAAAGAAAAACTGCTTTATTGATTTTTAAAATACATATCCGCCGCATAAGCAACTTCAAATTTCTAAACTCCACGCTGTTCCGGCGGCCAGATGACTTTGTGCATTTGAATCTGAAAACGAACAGGCAGCGCGTCTGCAATGATTTTTTCCACAAGCTCCTGGCGCGACATCGGCGTCTGCCCGGCGGGAACGGTTTTCAAGGTTTTGTTTTGTTGTTCGGGGGCGAGCGGATGGACCCATGAAAACAAGAGCGGACAAATCGAAGCGAGATCGTGTTCCGGGATTTTTTGTTTCGCCCAATCGTAATCCTCGCGCGTGCCCATGACGAATTTGATTTCGTCGCTCGCTTTCAAATGCGCGATATTTTCCCAGCGGTTACGCTCAACTTCTCCGCTGCTCGGACATTTCAAATCCATGATTCTGCGGACGCGCGGATCAATTTTTGAAATATCGTGTGCTCCGCTGGTCTCCAGTAAAACGGTGAAATCGTCATCGCAAAGCTGCTTCATCAGCGTCAAAGAATTTTTTTGAAGCAACGGCTCGCCGCCGGTCAATTCCACAAGCGGCAGTTTTGAATTTTGAGTTTTGAATTTTGAATTGGAAAATGGTGCCGCTAATTTTTTTATCTCATCCAGAATTTTTTCGAGCGATTTTTTTTTGCCTTCCGTAAACGCATACGCCGTATCGCAATACGAGCAGCGCAGATTGCACGCGGTGAGCCGGACAAAAATGCACGGCAAGCCCGCGAAAGTGCTTTCGCCTTGCAGGCTCAAATAGATTTCGTTGACTACGAGCGAATCAGACATTGCATTAAATTAACTCTTGATTGTGGTATTCGGAAAGCGCTTTGACACGAATTCCACGGATTAATCTGACTCGAATTTCCGAAAGTTTTCATTCGGGAAAATTCGTGAAATCCGTGTCGTTCAGTTTATATTCACGCCATGGAAATCTACAATCATCCCACGTTCCGAATGGCGTGCCGACAATTCGATCTCGTCGCGGATTTTCTCCAGATTCCCGATGCGGAGCGCGCCCGATTGAAATTTCCAAAACGGTCCCTGACCGTTTCCATTCCGATCCGGCGCGACGATGGTTCGACCGAAGTTTTTTCAGGCTATCGCGTGCAGCATCATCTCACGCTCGGTCCAACCAAAGGCGGCTTGCGTTATCATCCCGATGTCGCGATTGGCGAAGTTGCCGCGCTCGCGATGTGGATGAGCTGGAAATGCGCTTTGACGGGCCTGCCGTATGGCGGCGCAAAAGGCGGAATCGCGTGCGACCCGGGAAAAATGTCGCCGGGCGAACTGGAACGGCTCACGCGCCGTTACACGCAGGAAATGATTCCCTTTATCGGCCCGCAAGTGGACGTGATGGCGCCCGATCTCGGCACAAACGAACAAATCATGGCGTGGATGATGGACACATATTCAATGCACGAAGGCCACGCGGTTCCGAGCGTTGTGACGGGAAAACCGGTCGGACTCGGCGGCTCGCTTGGACGCCGCGAAGCCACCGGGCGCGGCGTTGGTTATCTGATCAATCGCGCGACGGATGCGCTCGGTCTGGACATGAACAAAGCCACCGCCGTTGTTCAGGGATTCGGAAATGTCGGTTCCGTCACGGCTTATTCGCTGGCGCGTTACGGCGCGAAAGTGATCGCCGTCAGCGACGTTCACGGCGGCATTTACAACGCGAAAGGACTGGATTTGCGCGCGCTGGAAAAACACGTTGCGAAGAACAAAACTATTGTTGGATTTTCCGAATCGGACGCCATCACGAACGAGCAATTGCTTTTGATGCCGTGCGATATTCTCGTTCCCGCCGCGCTCGAACGGCAAATCACGGAAGCAAACGCGGGAAAAATCCAATGCCGCATTCTCGCCGAAGCGGCGAACGGCCCGACGACGCCGGACGCCGATGTGATTCTGAATCAGCGCCCGGAGATTTTCGTCATTCCGGATATTCTCTGCAATTCAGGCGGCGTGGTTGTCAGTTACTTTGAATGGGTGCAGGATTTGCAGAGCTTTTTCTGGAGCGAAACGGAAGTCGTGGACAAGTTGTTTCGCATTCTGGAAAACGCCTGGACGCAAATTCTCAATCAAAGCCGGAAACAGAAAATTCCGATGCGCCTTTCCGCGATGAGCATGGGCGTCAAACGCGTTCAGGACGCAAAACGAATGCGCGGTTTGTTTCCTTGAGCCGCATCTGAATCTTTCTTCAAAACTCCTCGCAAACTCGGTTTTCAAACCTTTGGATTGCGAAGCGCGATGGAGAAGAATAGTTTTCCGATACATTTCCTTAAAATGAATTTTCCTTCCGCAAAACTTGCCCGCGCCGGCGCGCTCACCACCGAAAGCCCGCTTCGCGATCTCGAAGCCATCATCCGCTCGCGCATTCCCTTGATCGCGGTCGAGAGCAACGAGGAACCGCAAATCGTCCGGCTCGTCCGGCAAATCAGCCAGCGGCTCCAGATCAAAGCCTATCGCTGGACGATTACCGAAGGACTCCAGGCGTTCGATCCGTGCGATCAACCGGCGCGTTCCGTTTCCAAATCCCAGGAACTGCTTCAATACATCAAATCCGACGCGTCGTATTGTTTGTTCGTGCTGCTCGATTTTCATCCTTACATGCAGGACAACCTGTACGTGCGGCAGTTGAAAGACATCGCGCTGACTTATTCGCGGCACTATTCCACCGTCGTGCTCGTCGGTTACGCGTTGCAGGTTCCGGAGGAATTGCGGCCTTACACCGCATTTTTCAAATTGCCGCTTCCGAGCGCGGATGAATTGCGCGGCATTGTCCTCGATGTCGCCGCCGAATGGGGAGCGTCGCACTCGCAACGCGAAGTGCAGACAACCAATAAAGTCCTCGACCAGCTTGTGCGCAATCTCGCCGGACTCAGCGCGACGGACGCGCGGCGGCTCGCCGAAAAAGCCATCAACGACGACGGCGTGATTTCCGAAAGCGACATTCCCGAAGTCATGCGAGCGAAATATGAATTGCTCGGACGCGACGCGCTGTTGTCCTTCGAGCATGACACGGTGAAATTTTCCGAAATCGGCGGCATGACGCGATTGCGCGGCTGGCTCGAAGTGCGGAAAAGTTTTTTTGCAGGCGGAGAAGATTCGCTCGACGCGCCGCGCGGCGTTTTGCTGCTCGGCGTTCAAGGTTGCGGAAAAAGTCTCGCGGCAAAAGCGGCGGCGGGAATTTTCGGCGCGCCGCTGCTGCGGCTCGATTTCGGCGTGCTTTACAACAAATATTACGGCGAGACGGAACGCAATCTCCGCAAGGCGCTCGAAACCGCCGAAGTCATGTCGCCCTGCGTTCTGTGGATGGACGAAATCGAAAAAGGATTGGCGGATGATCGAAACGACGACGGCTTGTCGCGCCGCGTTCTCGGCGCGTTGCTCACGTGGATGGCCGAGCGGAAAAAGCCGGTGTTTCTCGTCGCGACGGCGAATGATATTACGTGCCTTCCGCCGGAACTGGTTCGCAAAGGACGCTTCGATGAAATCTTTTTTGTGGATTTGCCGGATGAAAAAAACCGGCGCGAAATTTTTACGATTCACCTGAGAAAACGGCATCTCGATCCGGCGCTGTTTGATCTGGCGATTCTCGCCGGAGAGACAAACGGTTTTTCCGGATCCGAAATCGAGCAGGCGATTGTTTCCGCGACTTACACGGCACACGCCGAGGGACGTCAACTCAGCCAGGAAGATTTGCTGAATGAAGTAAAACAGACCCGCCCGCTCTCCGTTGTGATGTCGGAAAAAGTGGAGGAATTGCGCGACTGGGCCGCGGAACGAACCGTGCCGTGCGATTGAAAATAGTAGCACGGGCATCCTGCTCGTGCGTTGCCACAGGATTTCAAAACGCCGAAATTTGAAACGCACGGGCGACGAGGCCCATGCCACCACAGCACCGCCTCTTGTGTTTCATTTCCAAACGCCCGTTTCGCATCGGGTTAATTTTTTAACGCAGAGACGCTGAGAACGCGGAGAATCACGAAAAATTCAGACTCTGCGGAACTCCCCGTTCTCCGCGCCTCTGCGTTATACCAAAATCCGGTTCCTCGTGCCTTGGAATTTTATTTTGAAATTGAATCGCACGGGCGTGGACGCCCCGTGCCACTACAGCGCAGACGCAATTGCGTCGCCCATTTCGCGGGTTCCAACTTTGCGGGCATTCGCTTCGTTCGGATTAAAAATATCGCCTGTGCGATTTCCAGCTTCAATGGCATTTCCGACCGCGCGTTCAATTGCCAGCGCGGCCTCGTTCAGACCGAAACTGTGCCGCAACATCAACGCGCTGGAAAGAATTTGCGCGATGGGATTCGCCAGATTTTTTCCGGCAATGTCCGGCGCGGTTCCGCCGGCCGGCTCGTAAAATCCGAAAGTCGTTTCGCCCGTCGTCGCGCCAAGGCTCGCGCTGGGCAGCATTCCCAACGAACCGCCCAGCGCCGCCGCTTCGTCGCTGAGAATATCGCCGAACATATTTTCGCACAGCATCACGTCGAACTGCGTCGGCTTGAGCACGAGTTGCATCGCGCCGTTGTCCACAAACATGTGTTCGAGCGTCACGTCGGAATATTCTTTTCCAATTCGCGTCACAACCTCGCGCCAGAGAATTCCGTTTTCCAGAACGTTCGCCTTGTCAATGCTCGTGAGTTTTTTCCGGCGCAACCGCGCGGCTTTGAACGCGACATGCGCGATGCGCTCGATTTCCGGCGTGGTGTAAACCATCGTGTCAATCGCGCGATGGCCGCCGAAAATTTCCTCCGTTTTTTTCGGCTGACCAAAATACATTCCACCGGTGAGTTCGCGCACGACAAGAATATCAATGCCGTCGCCCTGACGTTCCTTCGCCAGCGGACATGCGTGGGCGAGAACCTTCGGCAATTTCACGGGACGCAAATTTGCGAACAAACCAAACTCCTTGCGAATGCGCAGCAACGCCGCGCGCTCCGGACGTTGCTCTTTCGGAATCGTCGGATCGCGATCCGGCAGACCGACCGAACCAAAGAGAATGGCGTCGGAATTTTTGCACAACGCGAGCGTGGCATCCGGCAAAGCTTTTCCCGCCGCGTCAATGCCCGCCCAGCCGACCGGTGCTTCCGTGATTTCGATTGAAAAACCGAATTTCTTTTCCGTGGCGCGCAAAACCTTGATGGCTTTGCGCATGACTTCAGGTCCGATTCCGTCGCCGGCAAGAGCCGCAATTTTAAAATGTTTCATGGATTGATTTTCCCGCGCGAGCGGGAGCGGCGATGCTAATATTTTCGGCAATTGTGGCAAACGGAATTTTCCACGCGCCAGTGTGCGTCAACTGAAAGCGCCAAACAGCGCGCGCATTTCTTCCTCCACCAATGACGGATCCGCGAGCGTTTGCGAGATTTCATCCCGAAGCAATTCGCGATAGCGCTTTCGCAGCCGATGCGCCGCCGTGCGCGCCGCGCCTTCTTCCATTCCGAGCGATTTCGCGGCGTCCGCATAGGATGCAGCGCCTTTTCCGGCTGTGAGAAAAATTTTCAATTGCTCGAATTGTCCGCTCCGGCCATCGGCCTGGCATTCGCCGCGCAAACGCTCAATTACTTTTGCGAGCAGCGCCATCGCCCATTCGCGATCAAACGCCTGGTCCGGTCCGGGCGCGTTCGCGGCGGCAATTTGAAATCGCGTGTCCGCCGTTTGCCAGTCGAGCGAAAGATGAACCCTGTTTCCGCCGCGCTTCCGGCGCTGGGATTTGTCCCATTCGTTTGCGAGAAAATGTTTTAACGACGCGAGCAAAAACGCGCGAAATTTCCCGCGCTCGGCGGTCAAATCCTCCAGATAATTTTTTTCAAGAAACCGCGCGAAGAAAGCCTGCGTGAGATCTTCGGCGTCTTCCCTGGAATAACCACGCCGGCGAATGTAGGCATAAAGCGGAAACCAATAGGTCGCGCAAAGTTGCTCCAGCGCGGAATCGGATTGCGCGGTGCGCCGTTTTCCCGCCGCCAGAACAAGCGTCCAATGGGTCGTCGCAAAAACGTCGGCGGGCAATTCAGTTGAGGGCATTGGCGAGTTCATGTCGTCGAAAAAGAATTATCGTGAACGGCGCGATTATTTGTTCTGACAACAACATTGAACACCGAACATCGAACAAAAAACATCAAATGTCCGGAAATTGAAATCCAAATCCCAAATCCAAGCCAACGAATTTCCGCCGCCTTCAGCGTTCGATGTTCAATGTTCGTTGTTCGATGTTTCCAAAATATTCAGCGCCGATGAGCGCCGAAATTCAAGCCTGCTGAGGCGCGGGATTTCCGGCGGGAACTTCTTCGATCTTCGCGTTCTGTTGCAGAAAATCCATTACTTTCTCGTTCCGCAACGTTTCGTAAATTTCGCTGAAGCCATTTCGCTTCTGCAAATCCTTGACGAACTGGTCGGTGGGAATCTGATACATCGCCGCGAGCTGGACAACGCGCCGGGAAAGCTCCTCCTCGGTCGCTTTGATATTTTCCTTCTGGGCGATTTTATCCAGAATAAACGCGACCTTGACGCGCTCTTTCGCGCCGCTTGCCGCCGCGGCGTAGATCTGGTCTTTCTGCTGTTCAATCATCGCTCGCGAGATGCCGCGTTTCTGATTTTCGCGAACGATGTCATAAACCACATGCCGCGTCTGTTCGGCGACGGTGGTTTCCGGCAAATCAAAATTCACGCGATCCAGCAGCGAGCGAATCAACTGTCCGCGAACGTTTTTGGTTTGCGAGTATTCCAGCTCATTTTCCAGATCTTTGCGGACGCCTTCGCGCAATTTTTCAACGCTCTCCGCGCCGAACGATTTTGCGAACGCCTCGTCCACAGCGGGCAAAACTTTTTCCTTCACCTCGACGATTTCCACGTCGTAAACGCCTTTTTTTCCCTGCAATTCCGGTGTGACGAAATCCGCCGGGAAATCCACGTTCACCGTCCGTTTATCGCCGGCTTTCGCTCCGGTCAATTGATCGGCAAAACCCGGAATGAACGAATCGGGCTGCATTTCCACCCAGAAATTTTTCTGCTCGGTCAGACCTTTCGCGTTCGGCGCGATATCGGTGATCGGTTTGCCGTCGCTGGTTCCGGTGTAATTCACCACCACGATGTCGCCAGCCTGCGCGGGGCGTTCGACGGTTTTGTAATCCAACTGCTGCTGGCGCAAAGCGTCCAGCGCGCGTTCCATATCGGCGTCGGTCACGGAACGTATTTCGCGTTTCGCGGGAATGCCTTTGTATTCCGGCAATTCAAATTCCGGCGCGGTTTCGATCGTGGCGGCGAATTGAAGCGCCTGGCCGCGGCCAAACTGAATTTCCTCAATGTCCGGGTAGCCCAGCACGGCGAGCTTCTGCTCTTTCATCGCTTCGCGGTAGGAATCGGAAATCAGTTTCTTTTTGACCTCGTCCTCGATGTCCTTTTCGTATTTGCGCAGGACCATGTCGCGCGGCGCTTT